>JAKZWC010000429.1:0-7014 GCA_047515735.1 Spirochaetales bacterium
GCAGGCAGCCGAGGATCGCGAACGCTCCGCTGAGTTGCCACATGGTCGGGGTGCGGACGGCGGCGCGCAGGGTCCACGCGTGGGCTGCAGCGGGCGGCGCAGGCGGAGTTCCGGCGCCGTGCCGCGCAGAAATCCTCCTGCCCCGGCGCGACGCTCGTGCAGGGCCGCCGTCCGGCTCCAGGCCGAGGTCGCTCGGCTGGCGCCGCAGCAACAGCACCAGGGGCAGCGTTGCCGCGGACAGCCAGGCGAGCGTGACCCAGGCGGAGCGCCAGCCATGGTTGCTGATCAGTATCTGGGTCAGCGGCAGGAACACCGCCCCGCCGACGCCGAGGCCGAGCTGCACCATGCCGGTGGCGCGGCCGCGCAGGCGGATGAACCACTTCGTGACCGGGACGGTCGCGAACAGCGCGCCGCCGCCCGCGGCGGTCCAGCCGCTGGCGCCAAGAGCCAGCAGCACGCCGAACAGCACTGCTGCCGACTGCACGCGCGCCAGGACCAGCAGCCCCACGGTGGCGACCACGATGGCCACCAGCACCGGCACCCGCGGCCCGTAGCGATCCAGCCACCAGCCGATCGCCACGCCGCTCAGACCGCCGGCCCACAGGCGGCCGGTCTGGGCCCAGCCGATCGTCTGCCGCGACAGGCCCAGCTCCTCGCCGATCGGAATCACGAACAATCCGAAGGTGAGCGTGCCGCTCGCCTGTCCGGCTAGGTTGAGCAGAAAGAAACTGCCGACGATGACCCAGCCGTAATAGATGCGTCCTGCCGCCGGCGTGGCGCCGACCGGTCCGTGCTTCACCTCGCCCCGGACCCTGCGCCGCGCGCCCGGATCTCACGGGAAGAGATGTCGTAGCGGAAGGATTCTTCCGGCAGCTCGCGAAACAGCCTGTGCAACGGTGGCGGCAGCGGCAGCTCGAGGTCGGCCAGCGTACGGTAGCGGTCGCCGACGCGCCGGCCGGCGACCAGGAAACTGCAGCGGTGACGGGCAACGGCTGCCATTGCCTGCTGCATCCGGGCATCGGAGCCGCCGTAGAAGCGCCGGTCGACCAGCCGCTGGGCGGTGTCGACGCCCATTACGAACACCGCTCCCGGAAACAGGGCCGCCTTGGCGGCGAACAGCGGCACGCGCGACAACAGCACCGGCGCGCGCCCGGCCAACTGCCCCGCGCGCCGTTGCGCCTGTGCCAGGTCGATGGGCGCCTTGTCCGCGTTGACCAGGGGCAGCTCGAACACTACCTGACGCTGCAGCAATGCGGCCGCGGCCGCGGCCAGCGCCAGGTGGCCGGCGTGGAGCGGATGATAGGAGCCGGACAGCACAGCGACACGGTCCCAGCAGGCGCCCTGCTCCGCGACGCACCCGAAGCGGTCCAGCAGCAGCCACTCGGCGGCGCCGGAGTCGAGGGCGGCGAACCGCGACGCAGGCCGAAACTCGCGCTGGGTCACGTCGCCCGCGGCCGGCTCCACGGCCCGGTCAGCGCCCGCTACTCCGCACGCCGCGGCCAGCTCCGCCAGCAGCAGCAGGCTTACCGCCGCTTCCTCCTGCCGGCGCGTGCGCGTCCCCTTGGCCAGCTCCAACTCACACACCGCAGTACCAAGGGCAGCGGCCACCGCCACCACGGCGTGGTGCTTCCCGCGCCGCGGCCGGTCGCTGCCCAGCGCCGCGGTACAGGCAGCCCCCACCACCGGCGTGTCCGGCGCAACCAGCTCGCGCGCCCGGCGGCGGGCGGCGGCAGCCATGGCGGCGGCAACGTCGCGGGTAACCGCCTTCGCCGGCGTGTGACCGAGCAGTGCGGCCAGCGACGCCGCGCTGTAGCGGTCGGTGGCCTCCAACACGGTGCGCGAGGAGCCACCCACCGCGTGCAGCCACGCCAGCGCCTGGGTGCCGCCGGCCAGCTCCAGCACCGCCTGCTGCGGCGCTGCGTGAATTGCACGCACCATCTCCGTGGGCTCCGCGACATCGCGTTGCGGGCGTGGCGTCGTGCGGGGGCGCGGTTGCGCTGGCGGCAATGCGACGCTGACGCTAGAAGGTCGGCGCGCCGGCAGCCGCTGCGACCTCCGGATCCGTCGGATTCTGCTCCAGCCAGGCGCGCAACGGAACATCCCCCGGCTGCGGCGAGGTGTGGCCGCGGCCCCCGCTCGGACTGGTGCCGAGCAACTGGCGGCGGATGGGATCGCAGCGCTCCAGGTAGTGCGCCACCTGCATGTCGTCACGCGGCCGCAGCCAGCGGTAGCTGTACCCGTAGAACAGCGCCTTGCGCGGAAAATCGGCGTAGTTCTCGGTCCCGGTGTGCCAGATGCGCCGATCGAACAGCACCATGCCGCCACGCGGCACCAATACCACGGTCGCTCCCGGCGGATCCACGTGGCTCCGTTCCCGGTCCACCATGGCGTTCACCACGTGACTGCCGGGGACAGCGCCGAAGTTGCCGCGTCCGGCGACGCTGCAATCGCTCAGGAAGAAGGCCACCTTCAGGGAGACGCGCGGCTGCGGATCGGTTTCCAGCTCATGGTTGAGCCGGCCGCTGTCCTGGTGCCAGCCGCGCTTCCCCGGGTCGGCGCCCTGGCCCGCGCCGGGAGAGATCATCATGTGGGTGTGGTAGATCTGGATGTTCCAGCCCAGGATGTCGACCACCTTGGGGAAGGCGGCAGGCCAGTCGATCATCTCCAGGAAGCGCTCGTCCTTGCTGAGAAAATCGAGCATGTTGAGCTTGTCCAGATTGCCCTTTCCCCGTGCCGCCCGCTCCGCGGCCCACACCTTGTCGAAGGCCTCCTCGAGGCGGTCCGTCACTTGCTCCGGAAGGCGGTCCGGCAGCACCAGAACGCCGTCACGCGCAAACGCCTCGCCCTCGGCCAGGGTCAGGCGGTGGTCGTTCCAGGCGCCGTTCGCGGCGCCGCCGCTAGCCGAGGGCACGGGTAAACCGGTTGCGCGTCTCGAGTCCCGTGTTGGCCGCCTCGCCGTAGGCGTGACGGAACAGGGAGCGGCGCTTCCTGGGCATCGATTGCAACAGCTCACCGGGCGGTTCCCACCAGTGGAAACGGCTGCCGATGCCGTTGTACTGGTTGAAGATCGCCAACCGCGGCACCTCCGGGTTGGTCCAGGGCCGGGCGCTGTGGGTGGTGGCCTCACTGAAGAAGACCACCGAGCCGGCCGGACACGAGTAGCTGCTCCACAGCGGCGAATCCTGCTCGTAGATGGTGGGGGGCAAGGTGTAGGCCGCCTTGTGGCTGCCGTTGACGAACAGCGTACCGCCATCCTCCTCGCGCACCGGGTTGAGCTCCCACACGCAGCGCGTCAGCCCGGAGTAGGCCTTGCCGGGGATGGCGCGGTACTCGTGCGAGCTGCCGGGCAGCCGCCACACTCCGTTGCCATTGTGCGGGCTGAACTTTCCCATCCCCAGTTCGCGATAGAACAGGAAGCTGGTCTCGAAGCGAAAGCCGTAGTGGTCGGCGCCGTCGAGACGAGGATAGGAAAGAAACTCGTTGCAGAATCCCACCACCACGGGGTGATCGACCAACCTCTCCAGCGGCCCGGCGATGGGCGTGCGCTGATGCGGCGGCAGCGATTCGGCGTCATCTTTCAGCCGATAGCAGAACTCCCGCATCTCTTCCAGCTCCGCTTCGTCGAGCACCCCGGGGATGCACAACCACCCCTGGGCATCGAACATGAACTTCTGCTCCTCGGTGAGCTGGACCACCGGTAGATTGTCGCCGTTGGTCTCGCTCAACCGCCGCGACTCCGGCCGCAGATTGCCAAAATTTTCCCAGTTGTCGTCAAACACGAACGGCGCGCTGCCGTCCGTGGTGAACGTGGATTTACCCATTACGCTCCATTCTGCCGCCGGGCACCGCTGCGAAGCAAGCACGGCAATGCATCCAGCCGAGCCGACGCCCGCAGCGACGCGGGGGCTACGAGGTCGGCGCGCCGGCCGCCGCGGCGACGGCCGGATCCGTCGGATTCTGCTCCAGCCAGGCACGCAACGGGACATCCCCCGGCTGCGGAGAGGTGTAGCCGTGGCCCCCGCTCGGACTGGTACCGAGCAACTGGCGGCGGATCGGATCGCAGCGCTCCAGGTAGTGCGCCACCTGCATGTCGTCACGCGGCCGCAGCCAGCGGTAGCTGTACCCGAAGAACAGCGCCTTGCGCGGAAAATCGGCGTAGTTCTCGGTCCCGGTGTGCCAGATGCGCCGGTCGAACATTACCATGCCGCCACGCGGCACCAGCACCACGGTGGCTCCCGGTGGGTCGACGTCTCTCCGTTCCGGATCTACCAGCGCGTTGGCCAGGTGACTGCCGGGGACGGCGCCGAAGTTGCCGCGTCCGGTAACGCTGCAATCGCTCAGGAAGAAGGCCACTTTCAGGGACACGCGCGGCTGCGGATCCGTTTCCAGCTCGCGGTTGAGCCGGTCGCTGTCCTGGTGCCAGCCGCGCTTCCCCGGGTCGGCGCCCTGCCCCGCGCCGGGAGTGATCATCATATGGGTGTGGTAGATCTGAATGTTCCAGCCCAGGATGTCCACCACCTTGGGGAAGGCGGCAGGCCAGTCGATCATCTCCAGAAAGCGCTCGTCCTTGCTGAGAAAGTCGTACATGTTGAACTTTTCCAACTCGCTCTTTTTCCGAGCCGCCCGCTCCGCGGCCCACACCTCGTCGAACGCCTCCTCGAGGCGGTCCGTCACCTGCTCCGAAAGGCGGTCCGGCAGCACCAGCAAGCCGTCACGCGCAAACGCCTCGGCCTCGGTCCGGGAGAGCCGATGGTCGTTCCAGGCGCCGTTCTCTGACTTGGACTGTCCCATGACGTTCCATTCTGCGCCGGGCGTCGATTCGTAGCAAGTACGACGAACGGGAGCCGACGGGAGCCGGGGGCGTTGCGAGAGCGGCGACGCACCCGTTAGCATTGGAACATGGACCCCGCCCAGGACACGGTGAGCCTGTGCTACCCCGGCGCCGGCACGCCGCCCGGCCGCCCGCGGCTCGAGCGGCAGGCGGCCGCTGACACCGGACTGGCGAACCTGCGCGAGCAGTTCGGGTTGCCGGAAGAGTTGCTCTACGAACTGTGCCAGGACGTCGCCACGATCCACTACCGCCAGAGCGTGCTGGCCGACCTATTGGGCTCGGCTCCGCTGCGCGAGGTGTTGCGCGAGGCACGGCCGATGCTGCGCGAGCTGGCGTTCTTCACCACTACCCGCAAGGAACAGAGCGCGCCGCTGCAGCAGGCGGTCTGGCGCCTGGGCGAGCTGGAGACCTACGTGGCGTGCCTGCAGCGGCTGGCGGATGCGGCCGAGCTCCCCGAGCTGGAGTCGGACGGCCTGCAGGCGCTGTTGGCATTCGTGCGGCGGCGCCAGGCGGACCCGGTGTACCAGCGGCTGCTGCAGGAATTGCCGGCGCTGCGCGGCGGCCTGAAACGGCGCGCCAGCGTCAGCATCGGCATCAACCTGGACGATCAACTGCGCCCATCGGAAGCGACGCTGCTGGCCGTGCACGACCAGAAGTTCGCCGAGCGTCCGCTGTTGAGCCGCATTTTCGGCGCCGCCTCTCCCTATCAGCCGGTGGCCAGCATCAAGCGGGTGGCGGCGATGGGAACCCTGTTCGGCGACCTGGACCGTATTCTAGGCGCCGTGGCCCGGCCCCTGGCCAAGGCGCTGGGCCAGTACGTGCGCCTGCAGGTACAGGATCTGCTCTCCCTGGAGCGCGAGATCGCATTTTACCTGGGCGCGGCGCAGCTCTTCGAACGCCTCCGGGCGCGCGGCCTGCCGATCTGCCGGCCGCGGCTCGCGCCCGCCGCCGAGCGCCGCCTGCAGGTGAGCCGGCTGTACAACGTCAACCTGGCCCTCGGCAGCTCCGAGGAACGCGCGGCGGCCATCGTGGGCAACGATCTCGACATGGACACCGACGGCCGTATCCTGGTGCTCACCGGTCCTAATCAAGGCGGCAAGACCACCTTCACGCGTGCCGTGGGTCTGCTGCAGGTGCTGGCTCAGGCCGGTCTCTACGTCCCTGCCGAAACAGCGACCGTCAGTCCGGCGGACGTCGTCGGGACCCACTTCCCGGTGGATGAGCCGGGCCACGCCGAGGGCGGCCGATTGGCGGAGGAGGCGCGCCGCCTGTCCGCCATCTTCAGCGCCGCCAGCGAGCGCAGCCTGATCCTGATGAACGAGTCGCTGGCCAGCACCAGTCCCGGCGAGAGCCTGTACCTGGCGGAAGACGTGGTGCGCGGACTGCGCCTGCTGGGGGCGCGGGCGGTCTTCGCCACCCACCTGCACGAGCTCGGAGAGCGGGTCGACGCCATCAACCGGGAGGTGGAAGGCGCCAGCCGGCTGGTGAGCATGGTGGCGGGAATCGAGTCCAACGACGCCGGCGACGACGGTATCGGCGAGGTACGCCGCACCTACCGGATCCGGCCCGGCCCGCCGGTCGGCCTCAGCTACGCCCGCGACGTCGCGCGCCGCTACGGGATCAGTTTCGAGGATATCCGCGCCCGGCTCGCCCGCAAGTCTGCCGCCGAACCTGCCGCCAGCCGACCCGCGCCGGCGGGGTGATCAGGCAGAATTCGGCGGCGGAGCGGTGCAGTCGAACGAGTCGATCAAGCGCTCGGTGGCGGCATCGTAGAGGTTGCCGCGGCGCAGCCGCAGGTGGACGGGCTGTCCGGAGCGCCATGCCGGCGCGGCGCCGGGCACCCGCGCCACCAGCTCTTCCCGACGCCCGGCGAAACGCAGGTGGATCAGGGTCGCCGCGCCTTGCGGCAGCACGGCGAACACCTCGAACAGCGGCCCGGCTCCTTCCGCCTCACCCGCACCGATGATCTCCAGATCCTCGACGCGCACGTTCAGCACCGCCCGCTGCCCGTTGAAAGCGCCTCTCATCGCGGGGAGCGGAAACGGTCGCGCGGGGTCCGCCTCGGGAGCCAACAGTACCTGGCGATTGCTCCGGGTCACCGTGGCGGGTATCAGGTTGGATTGCGGCAGCCCCGTCATTTCCGCCACCTGCAGCGTCTCCGGACGGTGGTACAGATCTCCGGC
>JAKZWC010000430.1:0-5654 GCA_047515735.1 Spirochaetales bacterium
GCGCGCCATGAAGACCCGCGCCATCGAGTTCGGACAGGAGGAGATCGACGTCAGCCTGTTGTACCAGTTGGTGGACGCGGCGCAGTGTCGCATGATCGGCGACCTGCTGCTGCGCCTCGCGCGCGGCCTGTGCGACGGCCGCCGCGATCTGCCCCGTATTCTCGCGGCGCTCGACGCCGACCTGGCGGCGCACGGTCTCGCCTCCCTGGCCCAGGCCGGCTTCGGCGACCGGGCGCGGCCGCGGCGCTTCGAGGTCGCCGCCGCGCTCAACCGCCTGCGCAGCCTGAGGGTGGCCCACACCGGGGAGGAAGCACCCCCGCGATGATCCGGCGGCAGCGGGGACTGAGTCTCGGCGCCGGGACTCAGTCGGGAGCCAGGCCGAAGCGCTCCCTCAGGCGGTCGCCGCGGTAGGCGAAGATGCGCTGCGGATCGCGAGACACGAGCAGCCGGTTGACCAGCTTCCCGCCGGAAACCGCTTAGTCCCGCGGTCCCCGGCGTCAATGCCGGTTCCGAGTTCCGCCGCGCGTGCTACGCTGCTCCCGGATGAGCGAGGATCTCCCATCGGTGAGCAGCGACGACCCGCTGCTCCGCGAGCAGATCGAGTACTACCGCCGGCGCGCCCCGGAGTACGACGACTGGTTCTTCCAGCGCGGCCGCTATGACGAAGGCGAGCGCCGCCGCCGGGAGTGGCGCGCCGAGAACGCGCGCGCCCCTGCCATCCTGCGTTCGCTCGGTCCGGTCCACGCGGCGTTGGAGCTGGCCGGCGGCACCGGGATCTGGAGCGAGCGTCTGCTGCAGCAGGCGCGCCGGCTCACCCTCGTGGACGCCTCGCCGGAGGCGCTCGAGCTGGCGCTGCAGCGAGTGCGCCACGATCCCCGGGTGAGCGTCGAAGTAGCCGATCTGTTCGCGTACCGGCCCGCCCAGCGCTACGATCTGGTCGCGTTCACGTTCTGGCTGTCGCACGTACCGCCGGCGCGGCTGCCCGGTTTCTTCGCGCTGCTGCGGCGCAGCCTGCGCCCCAACGGAGTGCTGTTCGCCATCGACCAGCGCCCGGCACGGGGCAAGCAGACCGCCGCCGACCATCTGCAGGAGCGCAGTCTCGCCGACGGCCGCAGCTTCCGCATCGTCAAGCTCTACTACTGCATGCGGGAGCTGGAGTCACTGTTCGCCGAACATGGCTTCGAGGTCCAGGTAACCCTCACACCCACACTGTGGATAGCGGTGGCGCGCCGCCACGGCGGCGGGCGTTCTGCTACACTCGGTCTCCGATGATGCCCGCCAGCGCCGACCGCGGGCGAAGGGAGGAGAGCGCGTGAACTCGACCAATATCGTCATCACGGGCAAGCAGCAGGTGGAGTTGCGCAGCGAACCGCTGCCGGAGCTGCCGGCCGATGGAGTGGCGGTACGCACCCGGGTGAGCCTGATCAGCTCCGGCACCGAGACCATCTGCTACCGCGGCGAGTCCGACCCGGGGTCGCACTGGCACCAGTGGGTGAGGTATCCGTTCTATCCGGGTTACAGCAACGTCGGTGTGATCGAGCAGACCGGAGCGGCCGTGTCCGGCTTCACCGCCGGCGAGCGGGTGTTCACCACCTCCAACCACCACCAGATCGCCGTCGCCAGGGGCGTTCCCGTGAAGATTCCGGCCGCGGTCTCCGACGACTCCGCGGCGTGGTCGAAGCTCGCCACCATCGCCCAGACCGGGGTGCGTCGCGCCCAGCTCGCCATGGGTGCCACCGTGGTGATCATCGGCCTCGGCCCGCTCGGCCAGCTCCTGAGCCAGTACGCGCGGGTGATGGGGGCCGAGAAGATCCTGGTGATCGACCCGCTGCCGGCGCGCCTGGAGGTGGCGCGCGCTCACGGCGCCACCCACGAGTTCGCCGGCAGCGCGGGTGACGCGTTGCCGTTCGTGGAGGAGCATACCCGCGGCGCCCGCGCCGACGTGGTGTTCGAGGCCACCGGCCATCCCCCCGTGCTACCGCTCGCGCTCCCCCTGGCGAAGCGTTTCGGCGTGGTCATGCTGATCGGCGACGCGCCCAATCCCAGCCGCCAGGTGCTCACCAGCGACGTCATCACGCGCCAGATCTCGATCCGCGGCACCCACAACGAGAGCCTGCCGGGCGACCAGGCGGAGTGGTCACCGGAGCGCCAGATCGAGCTGTTCCATACCTACCTCATGCGCGGCCTGATGCGGGTGGACGACCTGATCACCGCGCGCCACGCCCCGGCGGAAGCGCCCGCGGTCTACGCGCGGCTACTGCACGACCGCGCCGCTTCGCTCGGCGTGCTGTTCGACTGGTCGCGCCTGTAGGCGGCCGCCGGCCTCCTACTGCAACCTGAGATCAAGGTGCGCGGCCGGCAACGACTGCGGGCGCACCAGCTCGCCGCCCAGCTCGTATGACTCGATGGCGGCGAAGGTGTACTCCAGGGTGGCCAGGGCATCGCGCCCGGAGGCGCGCAACTCGCTCGCCGGCACCGCGTTGGTGACGTCCTCGAGGAACGCGTGGATGCGGCGCGAGAAGGTGGTGCCGAAGTCGGTGATCCCGGTGTTCAGGACCGTCGGCTCGGGCGTGCTGCCCAGATCGATGGCCGCAGGATCCGCCGCGCCCTCCGCGCCGGGCGCCGGGTAGTGGATCAGCTTCTCGACGCAGTTCTCGATCGCGAAGGTGCCGCGGGTGCCGCCCAGCTCGAAGCTCCACCAGCCGCCGTAGCCCATGCGCGCATCGCCGCGCTGGCTGAACAGGTAGCCGACGGCGTCGGAGGCGAAGCGCACGTGAATGCTGTTCAGCGACACCAGGGGATCGCCGGCCGTACGCCGGAACCCGGGACGGTTCATGAACGCCTGCACGTGGGTGATGTCGCCGCAGAAGTGACGCATGATGGCGAACGGGTGGGACAGGAACGCCTTGACGTGGAAGTAGGGAAAGCCGCGGCTGTTGGCCGTGGCACTGGGGCCTGAGTAGGTGTACTCGCCGCCCTGAAACCCCATCCGCATCAGGCAGTAGAGCTGCTCGCCGATCTTGCCGTCGCGCACCAGCTCCATGGCCCGGTCGCCGGGCTCGCTGAAGTGGTGGTTCAGGTTGCAGCCCAAGTACAGGCCGCGGCCCGCCGCGAACTGCACCATCTGGCGGGCCTCCTCCAGGTCGTTCGACAGCGGCTTCTCCACCAGCACGTGCTTGCCGGCGTCGAGCGCCTGCATGGTGGGCTCGAAGTGCCAGCCGCCGTTCTCGTCGCCGCCGGTGCAGACATCGACCACGTCGAGCTCCGGATGCGCGGCCAGCATGTCGGACACGCTGCCGTAGATCGCCGCCCCGTACTGCTCCCGCGCCGGCTCGGCGCGCTCCTGCACCAGGTCGCACACCGCCACCAGGGTGGCAAGATCGTCGTCGTGATGGCAGCCGGCGTGCCGCTGTCCGATACCGTTGTACCCTACTACACCTACGTTGAGAGGCATGGCCGTATGGTAGTCCGGCAACGCGGCCGCGTCGAGATGCAAGCGCAGGAGCGGCTGCGGCGGCGCCAGGACGCCATCAGCTACAACCATGACGCCGTCGGGAAGGTGCACGACGACTACGTCTCTGGCCATCGCGCGAGCACGCCGGCGGAGTGGAAGCAGTTCGCCCGGAAGCGGCGTGCACGAGATGCCGGATGGTCGGAGGGTGGAGGACGTCGTCCTGGTGAGGTGATGAGCATGAACCAACTCGTTCAGAGGGAGAAGGAACGGCTGCTGGGGCTGTCAGACTCGTAGCGTTTGACACTGATCTCATCCGCGCGGGCGCGCATTTTCGCGGCATCATTCCATGCCTGCATTCGTAGCAGCATGTCCATGCCGACGTCGAATGCCTTCTCGATACGCAGCGCCATCTCCGGCGATAGCGACGCGTTGCAGTTCAGCAGGTCCGAAAGCGTAGCCCTGCGCACTCCGAGAATCTCGGCTGCCCGCGTCACGCTCAGCCCCAATTCCTCGATGACCTCCGTGCGGATGAAGTTTCCCGGATGCGACGGGGTCATGTTCACCTCGATGCCGTTGTCGGCCATCAGTGGTAATCCTCCAAGTTCAAGCGGTCGATAGAGCCGGCCTGTTCCTCGAACGTGATCCGCCAATTGCCCGATACCGAGACACTCCATTCGTCCATCCGGTCACCGATGAGCTGGTGGACGCGCCAGCCAGGCGGAGCATCGGCAACAAACGCGTCCATGTGCTCAGCCAGGATCAGCGCCGTCAAGATGTTGCGCACCCGGTTGACCAAGTCCTGCCGTAGGCACCGAGGGTTGTCGTCCTCACGCCGCCGGCGCAAGCCCCGGTGGCGGACAGAGCGAATGATCACCCGCCATTAAATGTACGGTAACACCGTTCATCTCGGCAAGCCTTCAATCACGGCAAGTACCCCTGATCCACCCTCCGACACTTTCGACCGCCTCCGGTAGGTATCCAGCGACGGGACCCTCGATCCGTCTCGTGGGCGCCAGCTCATGAGCAGGACAGGGGTCCATGCCGGCCCAGGCCGGCGAGTCGAGACCACACCGGAGACGTGAATGGAGCTGTTTGCCAGCGACGGTGACCGGCTGGCGTACAAGACCAAGGGTCTGGAGGTCGCGGCCAACGACCGCCTGCGCTACTGCTACCACACCGCGCGAGCGATCATCGAGAACCGGAACGCTCGCCTAAGTGACGAGGACTTAAAGACGCTGGTGTCCGACATCCCCCAGGCGGGCACCTTCGTTCGCGACCACTTCAAGGGACTGTTCTTCGCTACCGGCGTCCACGGCGTTGATCGACACCATCCGGGCCAACATTGAGCTCCCGGCGCAAGGCGCTGGAAGGCATCGAAGGGGTCTCCATCCTCGTCGGCCGCTTGAAGCCGGAGTAGGTCCCCGACGGCGGCAACCCGGGCGCGCTGGTGCTGCAGGCGTATCGGTTCGCGCGCAGGACGCCCGACAACCCGGACGGCTGGACCCTGCAGAAGGCCACGGAGTGGATCGAACAGCACGCGGCGCGCGCCGCTGTCGAAGCCGCCCTGCGCGTCGCGGAGAACCTGGCAACCAAGCCGGTGCTGGAGTGGCACGTCTATAGGGAAGGTTGACAGGGCGGGCGCCGCACCTATGATCGCAGGTGATGTCCGGCGTGCCCGAACCCCGTAACCCAGCCGCATTCGACACGGTGATCGGCATCGTCGGCAGCCCGGCGTTTCCTGAGATCGAATGGTCGGATGAACAGCTTGCCAGCCTCAAGGAGCTGGGCTGTACCACGCTGCAGCTCAGCATCGCGTGGGCCAACAAGCCGGCCGATGAAGTGCTCAACCTGGAAGATCTCGATGAGCGGCAGCGCGGACTGTGGCGGCACCGCATCACCCAGGCCAGGAAATTCGGTCTTGGCACCATCGCCCACTTCGGCATCCCCCGGTGGCTCAATCAGACGCCGGTCAAGCCCGCCTGTATTCTGGATCCTGAGGTCCGCGACAAGTACACCCGCCTGTTGACCGACTTCGCCGCCAGCTTTCCCGAGGTGGACGACATCATGGTCTACACCTTCGACCAGCGGGCGTGGATCTGCAGCGACTATGGGCCGTGTCCGCGCTGCAGCGGCATCCCCCTCCACGAGCGGCTGCCGGGCTTTCTCGATCACCTGAAGGAGGTGTTCGTCAGGGCCAACC
>JAKZWC010000431.1:0-2877 GCA_047515735.1 Spirochaetales bacterium
GCGCCAGACCGGTCCAGCCGATCATGGAGAAGATGATCACGATGCCGAAGTAGATCCGCACCGCCGGCCAGTCGCGCGGCAGCGCCGCCGCCAGCGCCATCCACAGCGGAATGGTGGGAATCGATATAAGCAGGTCCACCAGCCGCTGGATCACCGTATCCACGGTACCGCCCAGGTAGCCCGACAACCCGCCCAGAGTCATGCCGAACACGAAGGTGAAGAGAATCCCCACCAGCCCGACCGAAAGCGAGATGCGGGCCCCGTACAGAATGCGGCTGAACACATCGCGGCCGAGGCGTTCGGCCCCGAACAGCAGCACCGGCCCATCGTCCGACCCGAACAGGTGGATGTCGCTCTTGAACAGCCCCCATAGCCGGTACTCCTCGGCGCGGACGAAGAACCGCACGTTGAAGCGCTGTTCGCGGTCGATGGTGAACGTGCGCCGGAACGTTTCGGGGTCGCGGCCGCGCACCAGACCGTACACGTAGGGTCCGAACCCCTCGGCGCTCGACAACAGCCGCACGCGCTGCGGTGGCGCGAACAGGTACTCCGGAAAGCGGGTGCCCGGCAGATAGGGGCTCAGGAACTCACAGAACGCGGCGATGAAGTACATGATGCCCAGCACCACGCCCGCCACCAAGGCCATCTTGTGCTTGCGGAACTTCCACCACACGAGCTGCCACTGGGAGGCGACGAAATAGCGTTCGGCGGCTGCGGTCTCCCGGCTCGACGGAACGAGCTCGACCGCCGCGCTGGTCCTCACCTGATCGCCGCCTGGTACCGAATACGCGGATCTACCCACGCCAGCATGACATCCGAGATCAGCGTCCCGATCACGGTGAGGACGCTCAGGATCATCACCAGACTGCCGGCGAGATACATGTCCTGGAACAGCAGCGCCCGCAGCAGCACCGGCCCGGTCGTGGGCAGATTCAGCACGATCGAGACCAGCGCCTCACCCGAAACGATGAACGGCAGCAGCCAGCCGATGGTGCTGATGAGCGGGTTGATGGCGATGCGCACGGGATACTTGAACAGCAGGGTCCGCTCGGCCACGCCCTTGGCGCGCGCGGTGACCACGTACTGCTTGCGCAACTCGTCCAGCAGCATGCTGCGCATCACCCGGATCAGGCTGGCGGTGCCGGTGAGCCCGATCACCAGGACCGGCACCCACAGCCGCGGCAGCATGTCCAGCGAAACCGCCGGTCGGCACGTTGCCGAGGTTCTTGTTGACGATCAGGGGGTATTTCACGTCTTCGACGTTGAGGATGATGTAGACGTTCTCCATCATCATCTCGCGCACCTCTTCGATCGCCGCTTCGCGCTCGGCGCCCGACAGCGCGATGGAGCGGTCCATCGCGGCCATGAATTTCTTCACGTCGTCGGGCGGCTCCTCGCCCTCGGCGCCCGCGGTGTTGAACCAGGTAAACCAGGCGCGTCCATACGCGCTCGGCACGAAGTCCCACAGGGCGCCCCACCACAGTTCGGGACCGTGGTGCCACAGCAGGTCGGCCTGCAACTCGTTGGCATTGCGCCGCGTGGCCTGCAGGCCGGGCTCGATGGTCTTCATCGTGGCCTTGATGCCCACGTCCTTCCAATACTCGGTGACCATCTCGGTCACCGGCACCTGGTCGCTGGCGTGCATGGCGATCTCGAACGGAATCTCGAAGGTCTTGCCATCCGGCCCGAGCCGGAAGCCCTGACCGTCGCGCTGGTCCATACCCATCTCGTCGAGCAGCCGGTTGGCCAATTCGGGATCGTACGACGCCGGCACGAAGGTGGACGGCGTCGCGAAGCCGAAGTAGATGGCGTCGATGATCTCTTCGCGGTTGATGGCATGGCTGTGGGCCTTGCGGAAGCGCACGTCGTTCACGACCTCGCGCCATACCGGATCGTCATAGGTCAGGTTGAGCCGCGCATCGGTCGGGGTGACGTGCATGTCGAGCAGCACGACCTCGTAGCCGGCGCGATCCTCGTTCTCCTTGTACAGGTCGAGCTTGTCGAGGGTGGCGTCCTCACGCAGGAAGTCCACCTCACCGGCCAGCACCTTCAGGTTGGACATCTCGACATCCGCCACCACCTGCGAGCGAAGACCGTTGATATACGGCAACTGCTGGCCGGCGCTGTCGACTTTGAAGTAGTAGGGGTTGCGGTCGTACACCGCGGTGGTGGGGCTCTGCTCCACCAGCATCCACGGATTGAGCACCGGGAAGCCGAGCGCCTTCGGCCGGGTCAGATCCCAGTTGCGGGTGTCGCGGTTGTTGAACAGCGTCCACCACTCGCCCTTGCTGAGCCCCTCCTCGGCGATCTCGTCCTCGAGGTCCGCCAGTGGCGTGTAGTCGGCGTGCCACTGCTTGAGGTAGTGGGCGGGCTTCACGAACTCGGTGTAGCCCTTCCACTGCACGATCGACAGATAGGCCGGAAAGCCGTCGTAGCGCTCCGCGAAGCTGATGCGGAAGGTGTAGTCATCGACGATGTCGATCTGCAGCTGGGCGCCGTCCGACTTGCTCGCCGAACGCATCCAGCGCGGGAACACCTTGGTCAGGTGGCGGCAGTGGAGTCGGCGGTCTTGCATTCGCGGCTTTGTTGGCTACAGACTCCGATAGAGCGAGGTGACCATGCCGACTACCCCTGCGGGTCTCAGCCCCGATCAGGTCAGCGCCTTCCGGCGCGACGGGTTTCTCAACGCCGGCCGGCTGCTGGACGACGCCGAACTCGATGAGTTGGCGGCTGAGTTGGACCGCATCATCGCCGCCGGGCCGGACGGCTTCGCCGACGGCGATCCGCGGCCGGTGCTGTTCCGTACCTTCGAGCAGGAACGGCCGGTGTGGCAGATCGTCAACATCTGGGAGGCATCGCCGGTGTTCGAGCGGCTGA
>JAKZWC010000432.1:0-7408 GCA_047515735.1 Spirochaetales bacterium
CGAGCTACGCGACGAATACGGATGAGATCGCAGTTCGCTACCAGAAGAAGTCCAGCAGGGATTATCTGGGGCAAGGGTAGGGATAGGTGGGCGGCCTGGGTCGCCGCCTGTGCCGGGTTGCAAGCGTTGACCAGGCCGACCGGCGCGCAGCACATGGCAGAGCTGGAGCAGGGGATGTTGCCGAGGCCGGCCATGCGCGGCTCGCCCTGCACTCGCAGCCTGCGTGCCGTGTGCAGTACGGAGATGAAGAACCGTCCCTGTTTGGCGCCGAAGATCTCGTCCCACGCCGCCAGCCAGTCGGCGGCCCAGTCGTCGATGGTGGCGTATCCGGAGGTACGAATCAGCGACCGCGCCAGGATGTCGCGCAGGATGGTGTCGTCGGTGCCACCCGATTCGAAGTCGTCCAGCCAGCCGAACTGCTGCTCGATTTCGGCCGGGCTCTTGCCCTCGGAGGGCGCCCCCAGCGCGTCGCCTATGATGCCCCCGGCCAGACAGCCCAGACACTTCGCGTAGAGTCGGTTGCCCTCAATATCGCTCATCTGATCCGCCTCGCTCGGCGCAGCTCGGTCGCGGAGGCGATGCCTGCCGATCGTCGGCCGCATCCGCAGGATCCGGACTCACCACGCCACGCCCATCGTAGGTGAGCCACATCGCGCTGTAAAACGCGCGCCAGCAACTGCCCGCTCCACCGGAACCTCTTCGACAGGCGCGGACCGCGCGGACCGCCGCGCGTTGTGTGGCCACCGGATGCGCAGTAACGTGGTGCCACCACCATGACGGAACCGTTAGCATGGCACCAGTCGAGATAGGAATCGAAGCGCCGCGGGTACTGCAGGGGCAGCCGATCGCCGGTGAACGGGTCCCCGTCGGAACACCCGGCGATTACAAGCCGTGCGTCGCGCTGCTGCCGGACGGCACCTTGCTGCTCGCCGCGTTCGCGCCGTTTCAACTCGAAAAAGGCAAGCACCGCGAAGAGATTCTGCTGTTCCGCTCGCGCGACGGCGGCGCGACCTGGAGCGCGCCGGTGAACCTCACCACCACCCAGGGCATTCTCGGCCGCGAGCCCTATCTCACGGTGCTGCGGGACGGAACGGTGCTGATGACCGTCCACTTGCTGGCGCAGGACGTGCGCAATCCGACCGGCTACACCCGCAGCTTCGTGCATCGCTCCACCGACGGCGGCGCTACCTGGACCACCACCGTCGCCGAGCCCGCCGGCATGGCGCCGGGCGGCATGAGTTGCACGTCGCGCACGGTGCTGGAGTTGGACGACGGGTCGCTGCTGCTCGGCGTCTCGGCGCCGGGGTCCTCCTATTTGTGGCGCAGCAATGACGGCGGCGCTACCTGGGGGCATCCGCAGCCGGCGGCGATCGAGGAGTTGAGCCCGGAGTACCCCTACCCCTTCTTCGGCGAGGGCGTGTGGTGGCAGGCCGCGGCGGGGCGGATACTGCTGCTGGCGCGGCTCGATTCCCACTTCGCGGGGCGCTTCGCGGAGGAGGTTCCCGAGGCGGAACTCGACCGCTCCGACAACGTGGACCGGCTGATCCTCTATGGGTCGGACGACGCCGGGCGCACGTTCCGCCCGCTGCGCCCCGTCGGCCGCGCCGGGGAGATGTACCCGGCGATCCTCAGGCTGCACGACGGCCGGCTGCTGCTCACGTTCACCGTAAGGGCGCTGCACCGGCCCCTCGGCATCCGCGCGGTCGTGGGCTGCGAGACCGCGGACGGCTTCGACTTCGACCTCGCCGCCGACCGCCTGCTGCTGGACGTGCAGACGGCGCCGGAAGTCTACAGCGGGGGTGGGTTCGGCCGTACCGTGCAACGGCAGGACGGCTTGCTGGTCAGCAGCTACTCATGGCGCGACGCCCGCTACGTGGTGCACGGCGAGGTGCTCCGCTGGCGCCTGCCGGAGCGCGCTGCCGGCGCCTGTTGAGCGGGCCCGGCGCGCGCCCGCATCAGCCGAGGCGCCTGCCGTCGCGGCCGCCACCGCTACCGGAATAGGGCCGTCCGGGATCCCAGTCGCCCGATTTCGCCGCTCCCGTCGCAGCGCGTAGCCCATTACCGTCGCCCAGGCTCACGGCGCGCTGCTCGCGAGCCGAGGTGTAGGCGGCGTCGCACAGTTCAAGGGCCGCCAGGGAGAGTTCCACCTGCTCCCACTGCGGGGTGCCGGCGGCAACCTGATCGGCGAGCCGGTCAAGGTAGACGGCATGCGACGGCGGCCCGGCCGCCACCTGCACCTCGCCGGAACTCCCCACGGCGTCGTGGGCGCCAGCGCGCTGGCGGGCGCTCACGATGCGGTAACGCGGCTCCCAGCCCGGCAGCTCGATCAGCCCCTCATCGCCGACCAGGCGGATCAACGTCCCGGCGGCCGGCGCCGACAGCGGCACCTCGTCACCGGTGTGCAGCGCGATGCGCGCGCCGTCGGCGGCGGTGACCACCAGCGAGGCCACGGTCTCCACCTGCATCCCGTCGCGAAAGGTGCGGGTGGAGCGGTCGCAGGCGCACTGCACCTCCACGAACGGCCCGCGCAGCACCTGCAGCGCGAAGTGCAGCCAATGGATCCCGGCGTTGAGGATGTCCCACCCGCGGCACTCGATCCACACCAGCCGCAGCGCGCCTATGGCGCCGGCCTGCACCAAGTCGATCACCGCCCGTCCCTGGCTGCTCACCACCAGCCCGTGGGGCACCACGCACGGCAGGTCACGGCGCCGCAACTCATCCACCAGCCGCCGTCCTTCCCGCCAGATGTGAGAGACCGGCTTCTCCAGCAGCAGTCCGCGCAGCGATCCGGCGGCGAGGGCGTCCAGCGCCACCGGTACGTGTGACGGCGGCCAGGTGGACACGCACACCACCTCGGGCTGAAGCGTCTGCAGCGCCTCGCGGTGATCGGCAAACACCGCGACATCGGGATGTGCCGCGGCAACCCGCTGCCGGGCGGCGGGAGAAATATCCGCGACCCCGCGCAGGGTGTAGCGCGGCGACTCGGCCAGCGCCCGAATACTTCCCGTACCGCCGCTGCCGGCGCCGACCACCAGGGCGGATAGCGGCTCCACGTCGCGGTCGGACACGCTCAGCACCGTCGCCCCGGCGGCCGGAAGCTCCACCCCCGGCACCGTACCTTAAGCTCTACCATGGTGCATGATATCGTCGGTCGGCGGCTTACGGACAATCCCGTCAAGGAGCCGCCCACTCTACCGGTGATTCGGAGGTCGATTCCCCATGCCAGAGTCCAGTCCTGATCTTGCCTACACTCCCGCCCACGTGCTGCGCGACCTGATCGCTGCCAAGCGACTCTCACCCGTCGAGTTGATGCAATTCACGCTCGACCGGATCGAACGGCTCAACGACTCGCTCGGCGCATTCGTGACCGTGATGGCCGACCACGCCATGAGCGAAGCCCGCGCCGCCGAGGAGGCGGTCATGCAGGGCCGCGAGTTGGGTCCTCTGCACGGGGTGCCGGTACCGATCAAGGACCTCGAGGCCGTTGCCGGCGTGCGGCTCTCCCAGGGATCGCTCGTGGATGACGGCACCGCGACGTCGAATGCGCTGTGCACCGACCGCGTGCGTGCAGCCGGAGGGATCGTCGTCGGCAAGACCAACACCCCCGAGCACGGGCACAACGCCACCACCGAGAACCGGGTATTCGGGCCGGCGCGCAACCCCTGGGACCCCGAGCGCACGCCGGGCGGCTCCAGCGGCGGCTCGGCGGCGGCGGTGGCCGCGGGCATCACCGCCATCGCGCAGGGCTCGGACGGCGGCGGCTCGATCCGTATCCCCGCCGCGCTGTCGGGCATCTACGGCATCAAGGCCACGCAGGGTCGGGTCCCCCGCAGGTATGCAGACGAGCACTCCTCCAGCATCTTCAACAACTCTTCCGTCGGCCCGCTGAGCTGGGACGTCAGGGACGCCGCGATCTTCCTGAACGTGCTGGCCGGGCCAGCCGACGATGCGGAGTATGGCACCCTTCCGGATGAGCCGCCGGATTTCACGGCCGCACTGTCGCGCGGGGTCGCCGGACTGCGCATCGGTCTGGATACCAGCCACCTGGGCGGCGCCTGCTGCGATCTGGAGGTCTGGGAGGCGGTGGCCGCCGCCGCACGGATCTTCGCGGGGCTCGGTGCTCACGTCGAGGAGGTCGAGTTCGCTCCGGACGACCACACCGCGCTCGAGGGCACCTTTCTGGACCTCTTCTGCATCAGGGCGTACGGGCGGTGGAGCGTCCAGCTTCACGACCCGGAAAAGGCGGCGCTGCTCACCGATTACTTCGCGGAGGACCTGGAATGGGGCAGGCGCACGCAGGCGACCGACTATCTCAACTGCATGAACAAGATCGGGCGGTACCGGGCGTACGCCGCACGGTTCTTCGCCGCATACGATCTGCTGCTGACGCCGGCGACCGCGACCACGGCGTTTACGATCGGCGAGTATCCGCCGACGGTCGGCGGCAAGCCGGTCGCCCACCCACGCTTCGGCTTCACTCCGTATACCTACCTGTTCAACCTGTCCGGCAACCCCGCGGCTACCGTGCCCTGCGGCTTCGACTCCGAAGGCATGCCGGTCGGCCTGCAGATCGTCGGCGACATGGAGGACGAAATGACGGTGCTGGCGGCATCCGCCGCCTTCGAGAGCGCCCGGCCCTGGGCGGCCACGCTGCCGGCACTCGCGCATCGGTAGCTGCGAAGATGCCGGCTCGACCGGCTCGCCGATATGGTCCGGTCCATCTACGGGTGTGCCGGTCGGGGTCTGCACTCACCGCGGACGGTGGCGCCGGTCAGTGGGCGTGGTACAGCAGCAGGTGATCGCGCAGCACGTCCTGGGCGAAGTCGTTCTCCAGGTCGCGCCATACCGAGTGCACGTGGTTGGCCTGGTTCTGGCAGTTGTCGAACTCCACCAGGAAGTTGCCGCCGTGGATGCGGTAGTAGTGACCCTCGCGGCGCGCCACCGGACCGGCCCAGGCGACATACAGATGATCGATCCCCTCGCGGCGCAGGTGCTCCAGCTTGTGGCGAGCCAGGTCGCTGCGCACCTGGCCGACGTAGGTCTCCACCAGCGCGGTGAGCAGCGCCCGTTGCGCGGCGTCGAGGCGCTGCGCCGGCAGGCCTTCCTCGCGCGGCAGCACGGCCCGGCTGCTGTTGTAGGTCAGGATGTCGTAGGGCGCCTTGTCGTAGATGATCGCCCTCGACTGCTGGGCGCGGTCGAGGCTCTCCATCAAGTCGAAGGCCAGGTCTTCGCGCCGTGCCAGGATCCGCAGCCCGCGCTTGGACCCGTGTTGCACCTCGGCCGGATTGGAGCCGAAGAAGAACGGCGTCATCGAGATCACCCGCCGCTCCCATATGCTGAAGTGGAGCGACAGATGGTGCCCCTCCGCGCGCCAGCCCCACGGATCGGCGCCGTTGGGATCGCCGAAGATGGTAAAGTAGTAGCGGCCGGGATCGCGCGCCCAGTGCAGGCTGCCCTCGGCGCGTTCCTGCTCCCCCAGGATCAGCTCGTGGTCGATGATCGCACACGCCTGCTCATAGCCCTTCTCGGACAGCGACGCCTCCATGATGCGCTTCGCCAGCCGCTGCTGCTCGACGCTCATGGCCAGCAGGGGAAGCCCGTGGCGATTCAGCGGCGGGTAATACCAGAACAGGCGCTCGCCGTCGAGGTAGGGGAAGGTGGCGCGCGCGCGCTGCGCGGCATCCAGGCTCTCCAGCAGATCGGAACACGCCGCAGCCATCTGCCGGGCTGCATCGGGGTGCGAGTTGGCTTCCACGAAGGACTATTGTATCGACTGCGGCCGGGCGGCGCAGCGCCGTGACCCCGCGCTGCTGTTTCCGCCTCGAGGTGGCGGGCCACGACGCGACCGTGCACCTGACCCGGGCCCAGATCGAGAGCGTCCATCTGCCGCTGGCGCAGCGGCTGCAGCTCGGCTACCGCCAGGTGCGCAGCGCCGGCCAGGCTCGCTACGTGGCCTTTCTGGCCGGGCCGCCGGGCAGCGGCAAATCCACGCTGGCCGCCACCCTGGAACAGATCGGCGCCGCTCTGCTCCCCCAGCTCCCGCTGCAGGTCCTGCCGGTGGACGGTTTCCACCTCAGCAACGCGGAGTTGCGCCGCCGTGGCCTGATGGCGCGCAAGGGGCTGCCCGACACCTACGAGATGGGCGCTCTCAGCGCCCATCTCGCCGCGCTCAAGGCGGGCCGGCCGCTACCCTGGCCGCGCTATGACCGGCGCATCCACGACCCGGTGGCCGATGCTATCCGTCCGGCCGCCACCGGCGTGATGCTGGTGGAGGGGACCTTCCTGGCGCTGGCCGATCCGGGCTGGCGCGAGCTGCGCCACCACGCTCACCTGTGCCTGTTCCTGGAGTGTGCCCTCCCTACCGTGCGGCCACGGGTCGTCGCGCGCCACCGGCGCGGCGGGCGCGGACCGGCAGACGCCGCCGCCCATTTCGCCCGCGTGGACGAGGTGAACACGCGCCGCATCCTGGCACGTCGCCACGGCGTGGACCTGACGCTGGTGGTCCAGGCCGACGGCAGCCTGCACTGGGCTCAGAAGGCGCCGCGAGCGAGCTGACTGGCACGGCACAACAGATCGCCGGAGCCCTGATGGATGGTCGAGGAAGCGACGTCGCGGTGCGGATCCAGCGAGCGGCGCATGTCGCCGAGGATGCCCTTCCCCGCGACCGCGTTGCGTTGTGCCGGCATCCTGGGCTCGGCGCTATCGATCGGCCGTCAGGATCAGGTCATCGACAGAGACGCCAAGGGCGGCGGCCAGTTTTTGCAGGGTGCGTACCGATCCGCTACTGCGTCCCGCCTCGATGTCGACAATCTGGATCCGGTTGACACCGCTCGCACGGGCGAGAACGGACTGGGTCAGATTCCGGAAATCGCGCCACACCCGCAATGGCGGCTCGCCGGCAAGGAGCCGGTCTACGATGTCGGCAGGAATGATGCGGGGGGCGAACGTTGCGGCGGATGCCGGCAGGATTCGGCGGCGGGAATCACACCTGGGATGGCAGGTCGTCGTCGTCGCGGTGCCGGCGGGCGATGATCTCGGGGAACTCGTAATAGACCAGGCCGTCGTCGCGCACCTCCATGGTGACGCGGGTGCTGTCGACGAGCTGATTGAGAAAGCTCTCCGCCTCCCCAATGCTGAAGTCCAGGTCGACCACCAGGTCGGACACCGTGAGGCGGCCGCCGAGCCGGTAGGCGAGACGGAACACCCGGTTCTCCAGGCGGCCGCGTCGCGGCTGTTCGCGCGCCGCGGTCTGTTCCCGGTAGTCGCGGCCCCACACCGCCTCCGGACGGCGCTGGCCGCGGGTTCCGCGCAGCGCGATGCGCACCATGTGCAGCACCAGAAAGATGAACAGGATGGGCAGCAGGGAGAAGAACCCGAACCCCAGCCACATGGCGTCAGTGTAGCGGGC
>JAKZWC010000433.1:0-5392 GCA_047515735.1 Spirochaetales bacterium
AGAGCTGTTCGCACGCCGCTTCGAAGACCCGGAGCCCTGATTGAACGGCCTGATTCGCGACCTCTAGGCGGACCGCCGCGCAATCATCATAACGCCGGGCGTGCAACGGAGCGAGCAGCGATGAAGGGCTTGACGATGCGCCAACGCGAGGTGCTCGAGTTCCTCAATGGGTTCATTGAACAGCACAAGTACCCGCCCTCGGTGCGTGAGCTTGCCAGCCACTTCGCCATCTCCTTGAGAGGCGCGTACGATCATCTCAAGGCACTGCGCAAGAAGGGCTTCGTGCGCTGGAGCGAGGGCCGTTCGCGGGCCATGGAGGTGCTCGACCACGGCACTCCGGAGCGTCTCCACGAGATGCGGGTGCCATTGCTGGGCCGCGTTGCGGCCGGCATTCCGGTGCTTGCCGAGGACAATTTCCAGGGTACCGTGGCCGTGTCCCGTGAGCTGCTCGGTTCCGGGGAGCACTTCGCGCTGCGGGTCGAGGGAGACAGCATGCATGACGCCGGCATCCTCGACGGCGACATCGCCATCGTCCGGCGCCAGCAACACGCCGATAACGGCGACATCGTGGTGGTGATGATCGGTGACGATGTGACCCTGAAACGGTTCGTTCTGGAAGCCAACCGGGTCCGGCTGCAGGCCGAGAATCCCGCCTATCCGGTCATGTTCACCCGCAATCTCAGAATCCTCGGTCTGCTGCGGGCGGTGCAGCGTGCCTATTGACGCCGCGGTACCGGGTGGCCGTGGCGCCTGAGCCGGGCCGCCGGGGCACGTCGCGTGCGCCGGGCACGCGGCGAGCGCAGCGCTCGCCGCGAGGTGCGGGAACCGGTTCCCGCACCTCGCCGGCGCGTCCCGCCAGCGGCCTGTTAGGCGGCGTACATCTCCTGCTCGGTCCGGAGGCCGGCCGCAAGCGCGCATTCGTTGAGCAGATCGTGGCCGCCGCGGAAAAACGCCACGGCGACGTGGAGGTGCTGCGCGCCTTCCCTTACGACAACGACCTGATCGATCTGGTCGCGACCCTGCGCACGCCGGGGCTGTTCATCGCCCATCGGGTCGTGCTGCTGCAGGAAGCACAGGATCTGCGCGCCGGGAACCAGCTCGGCGCGCTGGTGGCCTACTGCGAGGATCCCGCCGCTGCCAGCACGCTGATCATCGCCGCGGGCGGCATGGGGCGCGACCTGCCGGCTGCCCTGACCCGCGCCGTGGCCAAGGAACGCACCCGGATCTTCTGGGAGATGTTCGACAACGAGAAGCAGGGCTGGCTGCTGCACTACTTTCGCAGCCGGGAGATACGCATCGACGCCGCCGCCTGCGCCCTGATTCTGGAACTGGTACCGGCCGACGTCGCGGCGCTCGAGGCGCTCTGCGGCAACCTGGCCAGCTTCTTCGGGGCAGGCGCCGCCATCTCGGCGCCGGAAATCGAACAGTACCTCTACCACAGCAAGGAAGAGACCGTGTTCTCCCTGTTCGACCGGGTGGCGGAACGCGACCTGCAGGGCAGCCTGGAGACGCTCACGACGCTGCTGCTGTCACGCCGTGGCGATGCGGTGCAGATCATCGGCGTGCTGCTGAGCCAGTTCCAGCGCCTGACGCAGCTCAAAGAGCTGCTGGCCGCACGTACCTCCCAGGCGGCCGCCCTGCAGAAGCTGCGCATCACCGGCAAACGCCTGCAACGCACCTACCAGGAGGCGCATCGCCGCTACTCCGACGCCGAAATGGAGCCGATCTACCGACTCCTGCTAGAGTTCGACGCCCGCGCCCGCCTCTTCAGCCAGGAGTTGACGGAGCCGCTGCTGCAGCTGCTTCTCTATCACGTTGTTGCGCGAGGTGGGCGAGGAGTGTGGCGGCAGTTTCGCGTGTAATCCCGGCACGCGAGGCGATCGTCTCGGGCGACTCGGCCAGCATCGTTTCCACGGAGCCGAACACCTCCAGCAGGCGACGGCTGCGGGCGCGGCCGATGCCGCGCACGGACTCCAGCAGCGACGGGGAGATGCGCTTGCTGCGCAGGCGGCGGTTGAAGCCGTTGGCGAAGCGGTGGGACTCGTCACGGGCGCTCTGCAGCACGCGCAGGGCCGGCGACGCGGCGGGCAGGAGCACCGGACTGGAGCGGCCCGGGAGAAACACCTCCTCGTTGCGCTTGGCCAGTCCGGCGACCGGCACGTGGCCCAGCTCCAGGGCGCGCAGGATGCGCACCGCGGCGCTCACCTGCCCCTTGCCCCCGTCCACCAGCACCAGGTCGGGCAGCTGCCGGTTGTCGTTGACCGCGCGGGTGTAGCGCCGCGCTACCACCTCGCGCATGGCCGCGAAGTCGTCCACCTGGCCGCCCAGGGTGCGCAGCTTGAAGTGCCGGTAGGACTGTTTCTCCGGGTGTCCATCGACGAATACCACCAGCGAGGCCACCGTATCGGTGCCCTGCAGATGGGAGATGTCGAACGCCTCGATGCGGCGCGGGGCGGCATCCAGTCCCAGGGCATCGCGCAGCGCTTCGAGGGCGCCGAGCTTGGCGGCGCGGTCGGAGCGCTGCTGCTCGCCGGTCTCCCAGTCCACGCGCGCGTTGTGCTCGGCCATGCGCAGGAAACGCGCATGCTTGCCGCGCTGCGGCACCTTCACGGTGAGCCGGGCCGGCCGCCTGCCGCCGCGCGTCACCAACGGGTCGGCCGCGTCGGCCCCGGCGCCGAGCACGGTACGGTCGAGGGCGCGCTGCAGCAGCTCCGCCGGCGCTGCCTGCAGGCGCAGGAACACGGTGCGCGGCCGGGTCTGGATGCCGGCGTAGTACTGCAGCAGAAAGCTCGGCAGCACCTCCTCCGGCGGCGCCGGGTCGGTCAGCCGGAAGCGCTCCTTGCCGAGCAGTTGGCCGTGGCGGATCGGCAACAGGCTAACGGTGTAGTGGACGCCGTCCCGGTGGCAGCCTACGTAGTCGCGCGCCTCGCGCGAGAAGTCGACCACGTCCTGCTCGCTCTCCACCACCTCGCCGATGGCGCGGATCTGGTCGCGGTACTCCGCCGCACGCTCGAAGCGCAGCGCGGCTGCCTCCTGCTCCATGAGGGTACGCAGCTCGCGGATCAGCTCGGCACTGTTCCCGGTGAGCAGCTTGCGCACCGCGGCCACCCGCCGCCGGTAGTCCGGCGCCTCGATGTTGCCGACGCAGGGCGCGGCGCAGCGGCCGATGTGGTAGTTCAGACACGGCTGCTCGCGGCGCTTGAACACTTCGCCGCGCTTGCGCAGGGGAAACAGCTTGTCGATCAGCGTAAGGTAGACGTCGATCTGGTTGACCTTGGGAAACGGACCGAAGTACTCGGAGCCGTCGAGGACGATGGTACGGGTGCGGAATGCCTTGGGGTACTCCTCGTTGGTCAGGCGGATGACGGGGTAGGACTTGCCGTCCTTGAGATTGATGTTGTAGCGCGGGGCGCGGTCCTTGATGAGGGAGTTCTCCAGCAGCAGCGCCTCGAACTCGCTCTGGGTGACGATCACCTCGAAGTCCGCCACCTTGCTCATCAGCACGTGGGTCTTGATGTCGCGCGCCGCGCCGGCGCCGCCGGCGTTGAAGTAGGTCCCGACCCGGGCCCGCAGGTTCTTCGACTTGCCCACGTACAGCACCTGGCCGCGGCGGTCCTTGAGCAGGTAGACGCCGGGCGCGCGCGGCAGCTCCCGCGCCATGCGCGGCAGGTCGGGCGTGACCGTCTCTCCGACACCCATGACCACAGTATGGCGGTTGCGCGCGATCTGTGGCATACTCCGCCGGCCCACGGGGGATTAGCTCAGGTGGTAGAGCGATTGGTTCGCAATCAATAGGTCAGGGGTTCGAGTCCCCTATCCTCCACTAAAGAGTCGTGGTAAATATTTATATGGCATGTATTTACTACTTATGACCTACGTTCGTTACCAGTATCATTACCACTTCGTCGTCGTCGGCGGGCGCCGGTTATTCCCCGCCCCTGGAAAGTCCGTCACTTGACGGACAAAGGCAATTACGACGAGCCGCACCTACTCAGGTAGCGCCTCAGGCCGAGGCGAGGCGGCGCCGCCCGGTGCCTCCCGCCATCGGATTAACCAACCAGCGCACGGCCCTGGCGGTTCTCCCAGCCGGCCCTACGCGCGCGGAAGAGACCCGTTTAATGCCCCCACCTTTGTACCGGCGGCTGCCCCCCGCTGTACCGCTGGAGCGGCCGTTACGCGCCCACCTTGTACCGCCTGCGCGCTACCGGACCCCGCGCCGCTGCTTCGCGCCTGATGTAGACCCCTGGGGTGGTGGGCGACTTCCACCCGCCCGCCTGCTGGAGCTCGGCGACGCTGGCGCCGGCCGCCGCGAACTCGCGAGCGCTGCCCACCCGGAGCGAGTGCCCGCCGATCCTGCCGGCGATGCCGTCAACGGCTGCCGCGCGGCGCCGCACTACGGCGCGGATGCTGTCGGCGCCGAGCGGCGCAGCGCTGGCGTGGCCGCCCCGACGTAGCGCGTGCTGCCCTCGCCCTGCTGATCGGACTTCGAGGCGCGGATGAGCACCGTTCCGCCGCCGGTGGTGTCCGCTTCCACGTCGGCGCACTGGAGCGCCTCGACTTCCGAGACCCGCGCCAGCGTGTCAGACATGACCCGGATGATTGCTGCATCGCGGAGGCCCTGGAGGATGCCGCTGCCGTTCGAGGCGAGCGAGGCCGCCGCTTCGGCGTGCGCCCAGCCGATGCCAGCGACCTGGCCGCGGCCCCGGTCCCTACCTTCCCGCCCGATGCGGCGCAGCACGCCACGGCACAGCCCGTCCGCCGTGGGATCACCGAGGCCCGACACCTGGTGCACCTTCGCGACGGCGGCGCGTGCGTGGCGCGCTTCGAGGTAGTCGGCGACGTCGGCGGGAGCTGCCGGGAGTGCCTGGCGCCCGTGCTCGGCGGCCCATGCCTGCCATCCTGACCACGCCGACCCGTAAGCCTTGCGGGTGTTCGGCGCGAGTGCGGCGACGGCCGCGTCGATGCGGCGGCGCGCGTCGTAGCCGGGAACTTGTTACCAGTAGCGCAGGGCGTCGGCGAACAGGGCGCTCAGGTCGGTCTCGGAGGCAGGCCGTGGCGCCAGCTTGGTGACCCGGTGCTGCGGCAGGGTTCCCGGTGCCGACGGGTGGCGAGGCAGGGCACGACAGCGCCGGGCCGCCGCTCACTTCGAGTCCACTTCCCGGGCCGCGAGCCATGCGGCGATTTTCGCGGGCGCGATTTCCCAGGTGTCCCCCCTCCACCGGCTCACGACTGTCGCCTTGAACTGGTGGTGCCAGCGGGCAGCCATGGCCGCATCGCCGGTATGGTCCAACAGCAGGGCAAGCGCGAGCTGCGCCGGGCCGTTCCCGAGGTATCCCCACTCGAAGCCTGTAGGCGAATGAGAGACCACCAGTAGCGACGGTTCCAGCGGTAG
>JAKZWC010000434.1:0-5368 GCA_047515735.1 Spirochaetales bacterium
AACTCCGGCCGCGGCGCCAGCGCGCGGGCGATGCCGATGCGCTGGCGCTGGCCGCCGCTGAACGCGTGCGGATAGCGCTTGAGGTGCTTTACCTCGAGGCCCACCACGCGCATCAAATCCTTGACCCGATCTTCCAGCTCCTGTCCCCTGGCGAGGCGATTCGATACCAGCGGCTCGGCAACGATATCCAGCACCGTCATGCGCGGGTCCAGCGAGGAGTAGGGATCCTGGAAGATCATCTGCATGTGGCGACGGATCGCGCGCAGCCGTCGCTTGTCCAACTGCGTGATGTCGATACTGTTGTCGTCGTCGCTGAATTGGAAGTTGATCTTGCCGTCGGTGGGCTCTATGGCGCGCAGGATGCAACGTCCCAGCGTGGTCTTGCCGCAGCCCGACTCGCCCACCAAGCCGAGGGTCTCGCCTTCGTTGATGTAGAGATTGATGCGGTCCACCGCTTTCACCTGGCCGGTGACCCGGCGCAGGAAGCCCTTTTCGATGGGGAAGTACTTGCGCAGTTTTTCGACTTCGAGCAACCGGCGGCTGCCGTTGCCGTTGCCGTTGTTTGCATCACTCATGCTCTCGCTCCTGTCAGTTGTGCCGTAGCCGCTTCCACATCCGGCTCACGCTCTGCGCTGTGGAGGTAACAGCGTACCCGGTGATCGGCTCGGAATTCCACCAGCGCCGGGATATCGTCGTTGCACTTGCCGTCCATGGCATCCGGGCAGCGACTGAAGAAGCCGCATTCGCGCGGCGGATCCAGCGGGATGGGGACGGTGCCCTCAATCACGTCCAGCCGTTTCTTCGCATCCTTGCCCATGCGGGGTATCGACTTCAACAGCAGGCGGGTGTAGGGATGCAGCGGAGTGCGAAAGATCTCCCTGGTCTCGGCGTGCTCGACGACGCGTCCCAGGTACATCACCGCTACCTCGTCGGCGATCTCGGCGATCACTCCCAGGTCGTGGGTGATGTAAAGGATGGCCATGCCGAACTGCTCCTGGAGGTTTGCCATGAGCTCCAGGATCTGCGCCTGCACGGTGACGTCCAGAGCGGTCGTGGGCTCATCCGCGATCAGCAGCGCCGGGTTGCAGGACAGCGCCATGGCGATCATGGCGCGCTGGCGCAGACCGCCGGAGAGCTGGTGCGGATACTCTTCGATACGCTCGCTCGGGTTGGGCATGCCGACCCGGTCCAGCATGTCGACGGCCACCTCGTGGGCTTCCTTCTTGTCTTTGGTCTTGTGCAGCAGGATCGCCTCTTCGATCTGGTTGCCGATGGTGTGAACCGGCGACAGGCTGGTCATCGGCTCCTGGAAGACCATCGAGATCTCCTTGCCCCGGATCGAGCGTACCGACTGCCCGAACGGGTCGAGCTGGGTGAGATCGACCGCCTCGTGGCCCGCACGGTTGAGCACGATCGAACCGGACTTGATCTCGCCGGGCGGCGGCACGATGCGCAGAATCGACTGCGCGGTCACGCTCTTGCCGCAGCCACTCTCGCCGATGATGCCGAGGGTCTTCTTCGGTGCCACCGAGAAGCTCACGCCATCGACCGCCTTGAGGATGCCCTCTTCGAGTTTGAAGTAGGTGCGCAGGTCCTTGACTTCGAGAACTGGAGTCGCCACAGCTGTTTCCTTCTCAGGCAGATTGCACTGACCGCAGGCCCGGGCGGGCCGCAGCCTAGCAAGCCGAACAATTGTATACGACGAATCGGAGAAGTCAACCCGCCGTCGCCGCCGAACGAAGCAGGCCTCTGCCGTAACCTGGGAACTGCGCCCGGAGGCGGGCGCAGCAAGCGGACCGAATCGGGACGCCGAGGCAATGTGGCACCGCGCGGTAGACGACACGAGCACCGGTTGGGACGCCGCGCATGAGGAACGGGTGTATTGACATCGTAACTATAGAACGATAGGTTGCTTTGTGTGCGCTTCGAATGGGATGAGCGCAAGAATCGCGCAAATCAGCGCAAGCACGGGGTCTCATTCGACGAGGCGTCGGAGGTGTTCGGCGATCCGCTGCATCTGAGCTGGTTGGAGGAACGATTCTCAGCCTTCGAAGAACGTTGGGTGACGATCGGGCAGACGAGGACCGGCCTGACGCTGACGGTTGCCAATCTGTACTTCAGCGAGAACGGCGAAGGAATCGTGCGCTTGATCAGTGCACGTCGGGCGACACATCGGGAGCAGCGGCGGTATGAAGAATCGATCTGACCGGGATGACTATGAACTTCCGGAGGAGTACGACTTTTCCGGCAAGGAGGCGATACGCGGACGTTTCTACTCGCCGAAGAAGAAATCGGTGACGATCCGGCTGGACGATGACGTGGTGCTGTATTTTCGGAAGCTCGCCGGGATCAGGAAGGTGGGCTACCAGTCACTGATCAATGCCGCACTCCGGGAACGGATGAACCAGATTCAATGATCGTGCCGGGTGCGGTCCCGCGCGCACCGCGTGCGACACCGCCAACGGCGTCACGCGGCATCCGACGGTGCACCAACTCGCGCAGCCGGTCAGGCCAGCCGTTCGTCCGGTACCCGGCTCTGGGGCGCCGGCTCCGCGTCCCCCGAGAAGTCCGGGAGCAACGGCTCCACCCACGCCCATTGGGCATCGCTCCAGTTGTGCGGCTTGCGGGCCGGCGAGTCGTACGGGGAGACGCGAGTCTGACTGCGGGCGTAGGTGGCCTGTATTCCGCCCGGTAGCTGGTCGTAGGTCGGGCAGAACCACAGCACGATTACGGTGCGCCGATGCTGCGACCGGTTCGGGTGGGCCGAGTGCAGCAGGCGCGAGTCGCCGATCACCAGGTCGCCCGCCCGCACCGGCACGTCCACCTCATCCGGATCGGGCGACAGCGCGGGATGCCCCGCTTCCGCCTCGGCTCGCTGCACCACCTCCTTGTCACGCGGCGGCAGTGCGTGCAGCCGGTGCCGCTTGCGATGCGATCCGGGGATCACCCGCAGGCAGCCATTGGTGCGGTCGGTGTCGACCAGGTAGTACATCAGGAAGAACTGATGGGGCACGTCGGTGTAGCTGATCGGCTGGTCCCAGAAGATGCCGTCCTGATGCCAGTACAGGGCGGGGCCGGTCTCCGGCCACTTGCTGATGCAGAAGCCGGTGTAGTACGTGGGATGGAGGTAGCCGAGCGCGGTCAGGACCTCGAGCGCGGCCGGCAATCCGATCAGCGGCGCCACCTCCGGCAGTTTCCAGAGCTCGACGCTGGTGTGCTGCAACCGTTCGCCGCGGTCGGTCCCGGCTTCCGCCCGTTCCATCAGCCGGTCGGCGACCTGACGCACCTGGACAATCAGTTCAGCCGGTGCCACGCCGGGGATGCGGCAGAAGCCATCCTCGAGCAACTGCCGGCGGTACACGCTCGCGTCAGGTGTCATCATCGCAGGAAAGCTGACACAGGTGTGGCCGTGCCGCAACCTATCCCCGGCGCTCAGCGGGGAGGTGGTGCTGCAGGCGGCGTTCCAGGGCCCGCACCAGAAGCGAAAGGCTGATGGTCATTGCCAGATACCGAAACGCGACGCGCTGACTCGGGCTACGGGCTGTACTCGAAGAACCCCTTGACGTTGAGCCGGTCGAGGAAGCCTGCGGCCCGCAGTTCCTCGAGCGCCCGGTTACCGGGCGGGAAGATGAAGCCGAACTCCTCGGTGCCGAGAGCCTCGCCGACCTAACCGCGGCTGTGTTTCATCGTTTTCATTCCCTCGACGCCGGGCGGCAGCGCCAGTTCGGTCAGGCACACCCGGCGTCCCTGCTGCGCACTTCTCACCGCGGCGTAGGTCATGGCCATGGTCTTGAGGTTGTCGCGGCTGCTGCACTCGGGCTCGCGTTCGGCATCGAGGGCGCTGATGAACTCTTCAAGGGCCGCTACCGGTCCCGCCTCGGGGGCCGCGGACGGACACGCTATCTGCGCCCGCTGCGGGCGCGCGGCGCGGTGCTCATGGGACAGGAAGACGCGGTCATCCTCCCAGGTGATGCTGCCGCTGGGACCCTCGAGGCGCCAATTGCCCGACCAGGGTGTCTGCGCGCCGTTGCTGCAACCGGTGGCGCGATGGATCGCCATCAGCCCGCCGGAAAACTCGAACACCGCCACGTGACTCGCATCGCCCGCGTGCCATCCCCATGACGGGTTCCAGGAGATCACCCGGACCGCTTCCGGTTCGGCGCCGAGCACGTAACGCATGGTGTCGAAGTGATGGCAGCCCATGTCCAGCAGGAACATGTGCGGCTCGGTCACGTAGTGGGTACCCGGCTTGTCGGCCCACGGTACGAAGAAGGAGATGTCGAGCTGGCCCGGCTCGCCGATGACGCCGTCCTCCAGCATGCGGCGCGTCAGCCGCGGTTGCGGAGCGAACCGCTGCTGCTGGGTGATCATGTGAATGCATTCGGCCCGCTCCGCGGCCGCAACCATCTCGGCGGCCGCGCGGTAGCTGTCGCTCATCGGCTTCTCGCCCAACACGGGAAGGCCGGCTGCGAAGCTGGTCAGCGCGACGTTCCGGTGCGACGCCGGAGAGGTCACGTCCAGCACGAAGTCCGGCGCGGCAGCGTCGATGGCCTGCTCCAGCGAAGCGTGCATCCTGGCGGCCGGAATCTCCCATGTCACGGCGGCCCTCTGGCGCGACTGTTCGCTGCGGCCCACGTAGGCGACGATCTCCACGGCGGGATGTTGCCGGCAGATTCCGGCCCAGCGCTTGCCGTGGCCGCCGAGTCCCACCAGCACGCCTTTCCGTTGCGCCGTCATTGCAGCACTCCTACTCGCGGTAGAGTTTTTCCAGGTCGCGCTGGATCTCGTCCCAGTCCGAGACCCCGGTGCGTTCCGCAAACCTGCCGTACTCCTCGATCAGCTTGTCCCGGAGCTGGGGGTGCGCCGCCGCCAGGTCGTGCAACTCCACGCGATCGGCTTCCAGGTCGTACAGCTCCCACGGCCCGGTGCGGGTGCCCGTTCCGACCGGTCCGTCGATGAATCCCCTGGCCTCGTTGTAGTAGGAGACCAGCTTCCACCTGCCGTGGCGCACGGCGCGGTTGCCCTCGTGCTCCAGGAACAGGGTCTCGGGATTTTCCCGTTCGAAGCCCTGCATGTTGGGCACGAACGAGCGACTGTCGGACGCCAGGATGGGGTAGCCGCGCGCGTGCGACGGGTAGCGCGAGCCGGCCAGCTCGAGCACGGTGCCCATGATGTCCTTGACGTGGGCGTAGTAACCGCTCTCGATGCGCCCCTCCCGGACCAGTTTCGGGTAGTGCACGATGAACGGCGTGGCCGAGCCGCCCTCGTGCAGCCAATGCTTGAACAGGCGGAACGGCGTGTTGGAGGCATTGGCCCACGGCAGGAAACAGGCCGTGTCGGACTCCCGTGGGCCGGCGGGCACGTCCGG
>JAKZWC010000435.1:0-4456 GCA_047515735.1 Spirochaetales bacterium
ATCCGGGAGGGCTTTACGGACACCGGTGCCGCGGACCCTGCCGCACTGAGGCAGACCAGATCGGCGGCAATTGCGATGATGGTTGCGATGGCTTCGACGGTTGACCGCTTGCGGGGCACGCGCCGCCCCAACCTGTTCTACATCCTCTCCGACCAGCACTGTCCCTTCGTGACCGGCTGTTACGGCGACCCGCTGGTGGAGACGCCGCACCTCGATGCTCTGGCCGCAGCAGGCGTAACGATGGACGGTGCCTACTGCCCGTCGCCGATCTGCGGGCCGTCGCGGATGGCGATGCTGACCGGCCTGCACCCGTTTCAGAACCGTTCCTGGACCAACCGCGACATTCTCGACTCAGGCACTCCCACCATGGCCCACGCTCTCGGGGCAGCCGGCTGCCGGCCGGTGCTGATCGGGCGCCTGCACTCAATGGGGCCGGACCAGCGGCGCGGCTACGCGGAACGGCTGGTGGGCGACCATAGCCCCAACTACGCGGGCGCCGGCCCGGTACCTGACCGCGGGGCGTTGAACGGCACCGCCGGTCCGGACCACGCGAGCCTGGCGATGTCGGGCGCCGGCCAGAGCGGCTACGAGGTACACGATGAAGAGGTAACCGACGCCGCCGTGCGGTTTCTGCAGCGGGAGGGAGACCGGTGGCGGGCAAACCCCGATGCCGAGCCGTTCTGCCTGACCGTGGGGCTGATGCTGCCCCACCCGCCTTACGTGGCGCGGGCGGCAGACTACCGCCGCTACGCGGAATGTATCGGGCTGCCGCGGAAGCCGGGGTTCCCGCGGCAGGGGGTGCCCGAATATCTGTCCTGGTGGCGCGAGCACACCGGCCTGACGCGCACCACCGAGGCGGAGACGCTGCGCTCCCGTGCCGCCTACTGGGGACTGGTCACCAGCATGGACCGGATGATCGGCCGCATCCTGGCGGCGCTGCGCGCCGGCGGGCTGGAGGAAAACACCCTGATCGTTTACACGTCGGATCACGGCGACATGCTCGGCGAGCACGGCATGTTCTGGAAGCACACCTTCTACGAGGAGTCGGTGCGGGTACCGCTGATCATGGCGTGGCCGGACAGGATCCGAGCAGGCGCTCGTTCCGACCGTGTAGTCAGCGCCCTGGACGTGACCGCGACCATCCTCGACGCGGTCGACGCGCCCGCCCTGCCCGGCAGTGCCGGGCGCAGCATGCTACCGCTCTTCGACGGCGCGAGCTGGCGTGACGAGGCGTTCAGCGAGTACTGCTCTGACGAGGCGTGGGCACCGCCGGAGGGCTGCTACCAGCGCATGATCCGCCGCGACCGGTGGAAGCTCGCCTGCTACCACGAGCCCGGCGAGGCCTCGGACGTGCAGCTATTCGACCTGAGAGAGGATCCCGGCGAGTTGGTGAACCGTGCCGCCGACCCCGGCTGCCGTGGGACAGTGCGCGAACTGCGATCGCGGCTGTTCGCCGATTGGGATCCGGAACAGGTCAGGGCGCAAATGGCTGCCAACCGCGCGCGGCAAGAGATCCACCAAAGCTGGGCGCGCGCGACGAAGCCGCACAGCGAACACCTGTGGGGTCTACGCGGTGAGATGTTCTATCTCAAGGATCCTTAGCACCCCATAATTCTGGATCTGTCCACTTTAGCATCGTCCTAACCCCCATTGGGCTGAGCTGCCTCTTCACACTTGGTGAAATAGATACTAAGGGATAAAGACTCGGACGAGTCTTGGGCCTGATCAAGCTTGGTCAAAAGCGTCTGTGTCTATCGGTGGCATCTGTATAGTCACTCTTGTCACCCTGGGTTCTTCCTGCATTTCAGGCCGCCAAGCGTTAAGCGCACCGAAAACAAGAGATCGAAATATTCGATCAAGCCATTCAAATTCGGAGCGTCTATGGTAATCAAGTTCCAGTGCTGTTTGTGTCGTATTATTCTCCAACAAGCGTCGTAGTGTAGCTTCGACATGCTCTATTTTGTGAACAAGTGTCGACATTACGTCAGCAACGTTATCCCCTGTTTGTCTACGGGTCGGTATGGCATTCCAACAATCTCTTAAATCCGAGCAGGCTTGTTTCCATTCAGAGTGCTCCGTGCTGTCATGTTGGGACCACATATCAACCTCCGACTTCACCCAATCTAGTGCTCCAAAAGCATCGCGGAGGTGTGTGCTGCTCGGCTTAGTGTCTAGTAAGCCAAATGCGTCACGCAGGGTCAAATGGTCTCTTCTATATTGCTCTAGCTTCTGCGATAGCACATCACGCAATTCTGATAGATTGTTGGGATCGTACGGGATAACTCGGTGATGGCGAAAATCCGACGCCAGATCGGTGCTTACATCCCGTGCTATGGGGACAACGATCTTACCGAGAGTATGTGCGATTCCAAGCTCGTACATCACATTCGCGTTGCTAAAGCTACAATCGATGATGACCAGATCCGCCTGACATAGCAATGTGAATATATCTTGTATGAACTCTGGTTGTCGCCACACATCGCCATCGTCTGCTCTTCTGGCCACAAACCCTTGTGAACGACAGGCTTCTTCGATTTTCACGTACACTGGGGAAAACTCGTCGCAAAATGGCATCATTACCGCAACCAATAACGTAGTCTCGAAATGTGACAGGCTGTTTGGAACCCGAAACACGGTCGGACGAATGGAAAGCCGGTCGTCAGGAAGAGGTTTAACTCGGTTGCGATCTGAGTCACTCATCGTTGTTTAGGAACGCTCCTTTGCTCTGTTCTCCTAAAGTCACCAGGATTATCACCGGCATAGTACGCGACGTCTTCGGGATCTCGTCATTCTACTTTCCTTGTTTCATAACCTTCATGATAATCAAGAGATCCATCATCACCTTCCCGCGAACCGAAGAGCCGGGCGAAACCATAGCTGCGTTCGTACGCCTTACTCACTGTGCTCTCAGACTGCGATCTCTACCAACTCCGCGTCGGCGCTGAGTTCCCCCTCATCATTCTCCGGGTCGAGGTACAGATCGATCGCCGCGCGGATGTTGACGAGGGCTTCTTCTCGTGTGTCACCCTCGCTGATACAGCCCGACAGAGCCGCACTGTGACGGTAAATCCGCCGTCTCCGCTCGGTTCAAGGACAACCTTCAGCGTCATGCCTTCACGGCAAGCACGTGGACCTGAATTAACAACCGGCTCAGCTTCGGTTGCCGCGGGCCAGCCGGAAGGCGTGCTCCTCGGCGCGCATCGTGGCTTCGCCGTTGCCGTCGCCGGCGCGGAGCTGCTCGACGCTGCGCACCTCCAGGCGGGCGGCGCCCTCCCACTCGCGCGTGGGCAGGCGGACGCCGCCGCTGTTCAGCCGTGCCTCGGCGGCGGCAATCGCGTCCCCGTACTGCGGCAACCACTGCCGCTGCGCCAGCAGCATGTCGTCGACGAGTTGCCACACCTCCGGCGGCGTCGCCACCGCGCCCACCAGCGGGTCGAGCAGCATCGCCTGGCGCAGCAGCGTGTCGTCGCCGGCAACCGCCGCCGCCACGGCAAGCCGCTGCACCGCAATGCTGGCGTTGCACACCGCCGCGCAGCCGAGCGGCAGGTCGCCAACCAGCGGGATGTTGATGCCGTTTCCGTCCACGTAGCCCGGCACCTCGACCACCGCGTCGTCGGGCAGGTTGGCGATGGCGCCGTTGTTCTTGACGTTGAAGTGGCCGCGGTAAGTGCGCCCCGTCTCCAGCCCTTCGACAATGTAGGAGCCGTGCTCGGACGAGCGCTCCGCCGCCGTGAACTGCATCGGCGGCTGCGCCATCCAGCGCGGAAAGTCCTCCTCGAACCAGTTGCGCTTCTCGGTGCACACCCGCAGGTAGCCGCCGGTCTCACCGTGGATCCAGGTGTCGAGGCTGATCCAGTCGCGGATCTCGCCCGGCCGCTTGCGGTACCAGGGGACGTACTCGCTCAGGTGGCCGTTGGACTCCGTTGAGTAGCAGCCGAAGCGGCGCAGCATGTCGATGCGCACCTTTTCGGTCTCGCGATACTTCGGGTGGCGCTCGTAAGCGGCGAGCAACTCGCCGGTCATGTCCTTGCCGTGGTGGCGAAGCTGAATGTACCAAGTCTGATGGTTGATGCCGGCGGCGATGATGTCGAGCTCCTGTTGCGGTACGCCGAGCACCTCGGCGATCTGCCGGTGGCCACCCTGCACGCCGTGGCACAGGCCGATCGTCTCCACCTCGCCGTGGTCGTTGGCGGCCCAGCTGAGCATCGCCATCGGGTTGGCGTAGTTGAACAGGCGGCAGCCGGGCTCCGCCACCTCGCGGATGTCGCGACAGATGCCGAGGATCACCGGGATGCCGCGCTGGCCGTACATGACCCCGCCGGCGGATAGGGTGTCACCCACGCACTGGTCGATGCCGTAGCGCAGCGGCACGTCTATGTCGGTGGCGAACGCCTCTATTCCGCCCACGCGCACTGTGCAGAACACGTAGCGAGCGCCCGCGATCGCCTCGCGGCGG
>JAKZWC010000436.1:0-4501 GCA_047515735.1 Spirochaetales bacterium
CCGACAGACTCCGGATTCATACCGGAATAGATCCCCACGGGCAGCGCTATCAACAGCGCAAACAGCAGAGACAGCGCGCCCAATTCCATGGATCTCGGTAGCCGCTGCAGAATGGTCTCGGTGACCGGAAGGCTGGTGATCAGGGACTCCCCGAAGTCACCTCGAATGACACCTGATATCCAGCGTCCATACTGGACGTGAGCCGGTAGGTTCAATCCCAGTTTCTCGCGCAGCGCCACTGCAGCATCCACGGTGAAGTATCTGGTCGACACCATGTAGTCGATCACGTCGCCGGGGATGAGACGGATCGTGGAGAAGACAATGATGCTGACGATGACCATGGTGGGCACGATCAGCAGCAGTCTCCTGAGAATGTACGCTTGCACGGTTCCGGGAGATGCGCGCCACCTGGAAGCGGCTGCAGATCGAGCCCGGCTACCAGTACGACACGCCGCTGCCGCCGACCGCCAACCCGGGCCACGTCGACGCCGCCGCGGCAAAGCAGGACGACGACATCAGCACCTCGATCCGCGACCTGGCCCCAGCCGTGCTGAGCCGTTGACCGTCCTCGCCGGCACTCCTATCCTTTGAAGCTGCCGCCATGGGAGCCACCTACGTCGATGTGACGATCCGCAACCCCGCCGCGCCGGCGAGGAGCTGGACCGGGCGATTCCTGGTGGATACCGGAGCGTTCAACTCACTCGCGCCGCGCCGGCATTTGGAAGCGATCGGTCTGGAGCCCAAAGTCGCATCGCGCCATCGTGTCGACCTTCGCTACCGCTTACGGCGTTCGTACCCGTCCGGCATCCTGGGCATCTTGGGCATCCGCGTCATCTTGACTTGCAGAGCATGAAGGGGATAGGCCGTATCGGATGTCCAGCACCACCGCGGGCAGTGCCAGCCGGGGTTCGCCGCAATTGGTCGCCGGGTCGCGGACTGCCCGGTCTCGGCCCGTCCGGTTCGGGACCGGGCGCTCGATGCTCATGGCGGTGGTGGCCCTTCCAGCACTCGCCACCCTGGCGGGCTGCTCGCAGGTGCTGTGCTCACTGGGCGTCGAACGCGCCTGCGCGGCCACCCCGAGCGCGGTCGCCGCGGCGCCCTCGCACACCTTCGTGCTGAAGAGCGACGGCACCCTGTGGGCCTGGGGCCGGAACTCGTCCGGCCAGCTCGGCGACGGCTCCACCACCGACCGCGCCAGTCCGGTGCAGGTGGGCGCGGGAAGCAGGTGGCGAACTGTGGCCGGCGGAGCGGTGCACACCGTCGCGGTGCGGCGCAACGGCACGCTGTGGGCGTGGGGCTCCAACGGCGCCGGCCAGCTCGGTGACGGCTCCACCGCAGACCGCGCCAGCCCGGTACCGGTGGACGGCGGCGGCAAGTGGCGGGCCGCGGCCGCCGGCTTCGGGCACACCGTCGCGGTGCGGCGTGACGGGACGCTGTGGGCCTGGGGGAGAAACGACATCGGCCAGCTCGGCGACGGCACGTGGCAGAACCGGTCGAGCCCGGCGCGGGTGGGCGCGCGCGCCGATTGGAGCGCGGTCGCCGCCGGCGAGGCCCACTCCATTGCCCTGCGCGCCGACGGCACGCTGTGGGCCTGGGGCGCCAACTGGAGCGGCCAGCTCGGCGACGGCACCACCCACGATCGCCCCCAACCGGTGCAGGTGGGGACGCAGGCGGACTGGAGCGCGGTTGCGGCGGGCGAGGCGCACACCGTCGCCGTGCGCAGCGACGGCACCCTGTGGGGTTGGGGCGCCAACGGCACCGGTCAGCTCGGCGACGGCACCACCCACGATCGCCTTGAACCGGTACGGGTGAGGTCCGGTTCCGACTGGCGGGCGGTGGCGGCCGGCGAGGCGCACACCGTGGGGCTACGCACCGACGGCACCCTGTGGGCCTGGGGGCTGAACAACCACGGCCAGCTCGGGCAGCGGTGGGTGGTCCGGCGCCAACTCAAGCCGGAACCGGTGAAGCGGTTCCGCGACCTGTGGAACTGGACCTGGGACCACGACTGGGACACGGTCGCCGCCGCGGGCCACGGCACCGTGGCGCTCAAGACCGACGGCACCCTGTGGGGTTGGGGCAACAACGACTACGGCCAGCTTGGCGAGTGCGCGGTCACCGATCCCTCCTGCCCGCCGGTGAACCTCACCTTCTAGTGTCCCCAGGAACGGAAGACTGAAGAGCTGCTGCTGGCGGCGAAGCGCCGCGCACGGAACTGGCCGCAGCGGTAGCGGGCCGGCGGCGCAGGCCTACGGCCACCTCGCAGGATGCGCGACCCGGCAGCGGCGCGCGGCGCGTATGTGGTCCGTGCCGCAGCTCCGGCTGCAATTCGAGCGGCGGTTACGGGGCGCTGGCGCCGGCCTCGCCGGCGGCGTCCGGGGCGCTCGCCAGCTCCGCGCCGGCCATCTCCGCCCTCGCCACCGCGGGCGGCGCTTCCACACACGCGGCGCGCTGCCCGACCGCGCACGCTCGGCCCTCGACCACCTCGACCAGCCGGTCGGACTCCTGCCCGCTCCAGCTCGTACGCGCCCCGGACGGCCACAGGACCTCCACCCGGTCGACCACCTCCACCCGGCCCAGACCGAAGTGCACGACCAGGCTGTTCTGGGAGTGGCCGCTCGATCCGCCGGTAACTTGGCGCATCAGCCGGAGCGGACCCGCCTGCACCCGTACCAGCGCGCCGATGGCGCTGCGGTTGCTGGCGGTGCCGACCAGGCGCAGCTTGAGCCAGTTGCCCGCGGTCGCGGTGTCGTTGCGCAGCAGCTGCAGCGAGCAGGACGGGGGAGGACCCTCCGCGCAGTGCGGCTCATGCTGGTTGACGACCGCGATGTCGAGGTCGCCGTCGCCGTCGTAGTCGGCCACCGCGCTGCCGCGGCTAGCGCCGGTGTCGTAGCCGGACCGTTCGGCCACGTTGGTGAAGGTGCCGTTGCGATTGTTCGCGTACAGCAACTCGTCGTTGAGGTGGACCATGGTGGCGACGTAGATGTCCTCCCAGCCGTCGTGGTCGGCGTCCAGGAAGTTGATCCCCCAGGAGTCGGTGCCTGCCACGCCCGCGCCGGTCGCCTTGTTGTCCGCCCACGACCCGGACGTGTCGGCCAGGTACAGCACGTTGCCGCCCGGCGGGCGCTCCAGCGTGGTGGCGCTCAACAGGTCGGTGATGTACAGGTCCCAGGTGCCGTTGAGGTCGACGTCCGCGGCGGCGATGCCCATGCCGGCCTGCGCGTCGTCGCCGATCCACGGCCAATCGTCGAACACCGGCACGAAGCGGCCCTCCCGGTTGCGGTAGATCTGGTCGGTGTGCAGCGTCCGGTTGGCGCCGTTGCCCGCCACGTTCACCACGTACAGGTCGGGCCACAGGTCGTCGTCGAGGTGCGCGCCGTACACCACCAGCGCAGCCCGATAGTCGGCGGTCAGTGGCAACGCGCTGTCGCTGGCATCGGTAAAGGTGCCGTCGCACTCGTTGTGAAACAGGCGGTCGCGGTTGGCCGGGTCCGCCTCGTTGTTGATCACGATGTGGCCGACGTACAGGTCGACGCAGCCGTCGCGGTCGTAGTCGAGCCAGTTGGCCGCCTTTGTGCGGTACGCCGGCAGCTCCCCGAACGGGGCCGTCGCCAAGTCGTCCACTCCCGCCGCCGCGGCCACCTCCTCGAACAGCGGCCCGGCGGCTGGCAGGCGGCCGCCGTGCTCGGCAAACAGGTTCTTGAGCAGCAGGTTGGGCGGTCCGTCGGGCGCGTTGTACCCCTGCAGACTCCATTCCGGGTGATCGGTGTACACGTAGATGTCCTCGTCGCCGTCGTTGTCGTAGTCGGCGAACACCGAGCCCGACATCTCCATGCCGGGCAACTCCGGCAGCAGGTCGTGCCGCGGCGCGAAGCTGCCGTCGCCGCGGTTCAGAAACAGGCGCGGCGCGAGCCCGGCATCGCCGCGTACCGCGAACAGGTCGGGCCAGCCGTCGCGGTTCACGTCGATCCAGTTTACGCCCAGGCTGTGGGTCGCGATGGAGTGGTAGATGTCGCCGGTGACCCCGGCGGACACGCTGACGTCGGTGAACGCCAATGGCACGGCGTCCGCCGGGCGGGCGTGGGTCGGCCCCGGCGGCGTCTGCTTCACGGTGGCCGGCGCCGCCGCCAGCGTGGCGCGCAACGGTGCCAGGGCCGGGAACTGCGTGCCGGCCGCCAACACCAGCAGGCCGCCCAGCACGGCAATGGCCCAGGTGCCGGCGGCAAAGGCCGCGATGCCGCGTCGGCCAACCACCCGCGCCAGGCCCCAGAACGTGATCGGGCCCCCGGCCGCGGCGGCGAACAGCAGGGCCGCGCTCGGCGCCGCGCCCGCCCCCAGCACCAAGAGCAGCGCGACCAGCGGTATCTCGAACAGCAGCGGCACGTTGATCAGCACGCCCAGGGTGGCCGCGGCCAGCACCCCCAGCAGGCTGTTGCCCAGATAGGCGTCGACCGTCTCCGGCTGCAGGAGCTGGATCGCCGCACCGCTGGCAAAGCCGGCCACC
>JAKZWC010000437.1:0-20207 GCA_047515735.1 Spirochaetales bacterium
GGACTGCGTGCCCATGGAGATCGTTGCGGATGGCGGCAGCGTGCAGCAGGGGATGGCCGCCGGCCGGGTCGGCTGCGCCGTAGCGTGCGTCCCCCAGCAGGGGATGGCCGCGGAGCGCCGCCTGGGCGCGAATCTGGTGGCGACGACCGGTGAGCAGTTGTACCAGCAGCAGGGTGGCCGGAATGCCGGCGCTGGTTCCGGCCAGCTCCCATACCCGCGCGTGCGCCGCGCGACCGTCGGCGGCGGCGAGTGCGCGCTGCTGCCGACGGTCGTAGCGCAGGGTGTCGGTCCAGGTCGCCCCGGCAGGCGCCGGCCGCGGGTTACCGGCCACCACCGCCAGATACAGCTTGAGGACCCGTCCGCTGCGCAGCGCCAGCGACCACTGCCGCGCCGCCGCGAGGCTCTCCGCGATCACCAGCGTGCCACTGGTGATGCGATCGAGCTGGTGCGCCGGTGCCGGCGCGAAGCTCAGGGCAGCGTGCCGTGGGGTCAGTTCCCGGCGCAACCGGGTCATGACGGAATCCGCCTCGCCATGGACCGCCAGGCCGGCGGGCTTGGCAACCACCAGGCTGCCGCCGGCGCGATACAGGATGCGCGGTGCCGCACCCCGCGCGCGCTCTGCCCGCGGCTCGCGGGCGGGCCGTGGCCGCGGCGGAGAAGCGTCCCGCGCGAGCACGGCGTGCACCCAGATCAGGTCGGCCGGCCGGGTACGGGTGGCCGGGACCACGCGCAACCCGTTGACGCGAATGTCCCCCTCGCGCAACGCTTGGTAGAGTCGCGACAACGGTATCCGCGGCAGCAGCCGGCGCACCACCCGATCGACCCGCCGGTCGACATCATCGGCGTGGACCCGGAACGACGCATGCGACGATTGCGGCAGACTGCTCACCGGGTAACCGTAGCGCCGGCCTGATTTTGCTGTCAACGGGAGAGAGCCGCTGCCGCGGGGACCCGGAGGCGGCGCGTCGCAATGTGGCGGACTGTCGCCGCGGTATGGGGGAGACAGGGGTGCGCCACATCGCGACGCTGGCGTTGGCCGCGGGGGTGCTGATTGCGGGCGCCCTGGTGCTGCGTTCGCTGGGCGTGTTCGCCCAGGCGGTGCAGCTGTGGCCGGACTACTACATCCTGGTCGTCGAGGAAGATCCCGCTGCCGCGTACGGCTCCCCGTACGCCTCCGTGGCACAACGCCTGCACGATGCCGGCTTCGGCACGGTGGTCACGGCGCACTCCGCCGGCGAACGAGTGACTACCTTCGGCGGCTACGAGCGGGTGGCGATCGCCGATCTTGCAGCCCGCCTGGACCGGCTCGACCCGCGCTACGATCCCTACTTGCGCCGGGCAGCCGACTGGTTCACCACCGAGACCGAAGCGGGCGCCGCGCAGTTGGTGTACGTCGCGAGCTCCCTGCCGCCGGGCTACTTCGCCGTACGTGTCGGGCGGGCGCTGTGGAACAGCGGCCTCCGCTGGCGGATCGCGGAGTTCCCCTGGGAGCGGGCGGCGGCGGCGCTGCTGCTGTTGGCGGCCGGCGTCGTGCTGCAGACCTGTCGCCGCGATCCCTGCGCCCCGCGCTGGTGGCGGTTGCTGCTGGCGCTCCCGTGGGTGCTGCCCGTCGTCCACGGCGAGCTGCCGGCGGCACTCGTGGCGGTGCCCGCGTACCTGGCCTGCGCCTGGTTGGCAGGCCCCGTGGCTGCCGCGGCAAGGCAGCCGTGGCGAGGTCGCTGGGGCTCCTCGACAACCGTGCTGGCCGTCCTGTTCGGTATCGTCGTGCTGGGTGCCGTCGCCCCGGAGCTGGCGCCACGCGGCGGCGCGCCGTTGCCGGCCGGGCTCCCGCCGCACGAACTGCGACGGATGGCGCTCTATCTGGTCGTGGGGGGCGTGTGGGTTGCGGCGTTGACCTGCGCCGGCCTGGCGGTGCGCTGGCTGGCGGCTGCCGGAGCCTGGTTGCGGGCCGCGGCCCGCCCCCGCCCGCGAGGCGGCTCCGCGCCCGCGGCGACCCGTGCGCGCCGCCGCCTCGCCGGCCTTGGATCGAGCGTCGTAGTATGCACGGCTGGCGGCGTCCTGCTGCTGGCCGCGGCGCACGGCGACCCGGTGCCGCGGCCGCTGGCCCTTCCCGCGAGCGCCGGCTTCACGCTCGCGGAGCTGCCTGCCGTCGGCCCCGGCGCTGCGGGCGAGTTGCCGGACATCAGCCATTACGTGGCCCATGCGGCGTACCAGGAGACCCTGCAGTTCGGCCGGCCGTTTGCCGTGCCGGCTCCCGGCGAGCGGGTGACCGTGGACCAGTACCGGCGCGGACAGGACGGCCGCGTGGTGCACGAAGCGGTCGAGGTGGTCCGCTTCTCGGACCGCTGGCTGCAAGCCACGCTGGCCGCGGTGCCTCGCGTCAGCCTGCCGGCCCTGCTGGTGGCGCAGGGAGGGCCGGTGGCGGCCCGCCATGGACCGCCGCTGCCCATGGCACGGAGCGAGATGACGGCATGGATCGTCCTCACGCTGCTGTTGGCGGCCAGCATGATCGGCCGGCGCCGGCTGCCGAAGCCGACGGGTGCCGGATGAGACAAAGTCCTGCCCTTGATGGCCGGCGTTTCGATCGTCATGCTTATCTTTGCCGAGGCAAACAGATGCTGGAAGAAATTGAGCAACAGATTACTGACCTCAGGGCAACGATCGACGAGTCCTGGAGGTACCTTTGAACGGGACCGGGTGGAGCAGCGCCTGCGCGAGTTGGAGCGTCAGACCGAGGAGCCCGACCTGTGGCAGGACCGGGAGCGCGCCGAGAGCGTCCTGACCCGGCTGAAGGGCCTCAAGCGACGCTACGAACCGTGGCAGAAGCTGCGTGCCGAGGTCGTCGACCTGGCCGAGCTGTACGAACTGGCCATCGCGGAGGAGGCCGTCGACCTGGAGCAGGAGATCACCGCGACCGCCACCGCCCTGCAGCGCACCTGCGCGGACCTGCAGCAGTTGGAGTGGATGACCGGGCCGCACGATGCCGCCGCCTGCTTTCTCACGGTCCACGCCGGGGCCGGAGGGACCGAGGCGTGCGACTGGGTGGCGATGCTGTTGCGCATGTACACCCGCTGGGCCGAACGGCACGAGTTCAAGGTGGAGATCATCGATCTCATGGAGGTGGAGGGCGGGGTCAAGTCGGTTACCGCGGAGGTGACCGGCGACTACGCCTTCGGCTTCCTGCGCGCCGAGAGCGGCATACACCGGCTGGTGCGGATCTCTCCGTTCGACGCCAGCAAGCGGCGCCATACGTCGTTCGCGTCGGTGGCCGCATCGCCGGTCATCGACGACTCCATCGATGTGGACATCCGGCCGGAAGACCTGCGCGTGGACACCTACCGCTCCAGCGGGGCCGGCGGCCAGCATGTCAACAAGACCGACAGTGCGGTCCGCATGACTCATCTGCCGACCGGGATCGTGGTGCAGTGCCAGAACGAGCGCAGCCAGCACAAGAACCGTGCTACCGCCATGAAAGTGCTGCGCTCCCGTCTCTACGATCACTTCGAAGCGCAGCAGCGCCGGGAACGGCGCGATCTCGAGGGCGACAAGCGGGACATCTCGTGGGGGAATCAGATCCGCTCGTACGTGTTCCAGCCCTACACCATGGTCAAGGACCATCGCACCAAGTTCGAGATCGGCAACGTGCAGGGGGTCATGGACGGGTCGATCGACCCGTTCATTACCGCGTATCTGAAGCATGTCGTGGCGGGCGGTCCGGCGGCAACGCCCAACGGCGCGGGGCGCTAGTGCAACCACCGCGCGCCCGCCGGCCGTTCACCGTCGCCGTCATGGGCCTGCTGGCGTTGTCTCACAGCGGGTATGGCGATGCGCCTCCGGCGGACACGCGCGCCGACTGGCGGGTGGGCATCACCGCCCTGCGCGAGGTACGCGTGTCGGCGCACAATGCCTATCTCGCCAGCGCCATTCCGCGTCTGTTGCTGGAGCGTCTCGCCCCGATTCGCCGGCACCGGCTGAGCGCCGACGAACGACTCGGTCGCGCCCGGCTGGTGCTGGCCGACGCCGCACGCGCTGAGAGCGAGCGGGTGGCGGAACTCCAGCGGCGTCGCGATCGGCAGGCGTTGGCGCGTACCGAGACCGCCGACCTCGACCGGCAACTCACCGTGGCGCGCGGCCGGCTGCGGGAGCTGCGCGACCTGCCTCCCGAGGAGCTGGCGATCGCCTCCCACAAGCCGCTGGTCATGGCCGCCGTGGGCAGTGACGATCCGCTGCTTCCGGCACCCAGGTTCTCGCCGTTGCAGGCCGCCCGCGAGGCGGACCTCGATCTGTTGATCACCGGTGAGCTGGAGGAGGTCGAGGGCGTGCTGTTCATGCAGATTTTTACGGTGGACAGGAACCTCCGTCGCCGGGTGCTCTCCTACCGCGACGTGGTACGCGGTGAGCGGCTCGACGATACGCTCGCCGAGGTCGAGCGGAAGCTATCGCAGCTGTTGATCGGCGAGCCGTGGGGGACGCTCACCGTGGCGCCGACGCCGGCGCAGAGCGCCGTATACGTGGACGGCGTCTTTGCCGGGCTCGGCGTTACCGAGCTGCCATACCAGACGCTCGGACCGCACACCGTCCGCGTCACGGCACCGGGCCACGAGCCGCTGGAGAGCACGGTGACGCTGGCCGGCAGCGGGCACACCCTGGCGCCGGCCCTGGATCCGTTGCCGCCGCGGCCGGTCACCATCGTCTCCGAGCCGCCGGGCGCCGCGCTCTACCTCGACTCGAGCTACCTCGGGGTCACCCCGCTGCAGGTGACGGTATCCGAGCCGCCGGCCCGCGTCCTGGTGAGGCTGGCCGGCTACCGCGATGCGGCGCTCATTCTCCGCCCCACCAGCGTCACCCCGCTGCGTATCGACCTGGTGCGCGACGAGTATGATCTGGCGCAGCACCAGCAGGAGCAGCGGGATGGTTTCTACGTGCAATTCGGTACCGCGGTGCTGTCGCTGGCCGGACCGCTGATCCTGTTCAGCGCGGCGGGCGAAACGGGACAACGGGTCGCGGCGGGCGGGTCCGCGGGCGCCGACCACGGCCTGCTGATCGGCGGCGGGATCGCCAGTCTGATAGTGAGCGGGGCGCTGCTGGTGCGCGCCGTGGCGGCGCTGGGTGATTACCTGGCGGCCGCGAACGAGGGGGCGCGCTGATGGTCCGGAGTGGCGCTGGACGCACCTTCGGCGGGCGGCTGCGGGCATGGTTCACGCGTACCACGGCGTGGCGGGAAGCAGATTTCGACGCCTTGGAGGACACCCTGCTGGAGAGCGACTTCGGACCGCGTCTGGCGGCCGAGCTGGTGGACGAGGTGCGGGCGCAGCTCCCCCGCGACTGGGAACAGCTCCAGCTCGCCTTGCAGGAGGTCCTGCAGCGCACGCTGACCACCACGGTGATCATGCCGCGCCGGCGACAACTCACCGTGGTGCTGATGCTCGGGGTCAACGGCGTCGGCAAGACCACGGCGCTGGCCAAGCTGGCGCACCGGTTCCAGCGCTCCTACGCGGTGATGTTCGCCGCCGCCGACACCTTCCGCGCCGCCGCCATCGAGCAGCTCCTGCGCCACGGTGAACGCCTGGGGCTCCCCGTGATCCGCCAGGCCCGCGGCGCCGATGCCGCGGCGGTGGCCTACGATGCCATCAGCAGCGCCCGCGCCCGCAACATTGAGTTGCTCCTGGTGGACACTGCCGGCCGCATGCACAACCGTGCCGACCTGGTCGCCGAGCTGAGCAAACTGGCGCGGGTGACCACGGAGCGCGCAGCCGGCGCCGGGGAGGTCCACCACCTGCTGGCGGTGGACTCCACTACCGGTCAGAACGCCATCGAGCAGGCGCGAATGTTTCACGAGGCCGTGCGCGTGGATTCGCTGTTGCTGACCAAGTTCGACTCGTCGGCACGCGGCGGTACCGCGTTCGCGGTGAGCCGGCAACTCGGGCTGCCGTTCTCGTTGTTGGGCACCGGGGAGGGTATGGACGACCTGGAGCCGTTCGACGTCCAGCGCTTCGCGGCCGCCGTGGTCGGGCGGGAGTGAGGGCGACGCCCCACCGCCGGCCTGCCGGCGCTCAGCAGCGCACGTATCGGGCCGGGACGGCCCTGGCGCTGGCAGGGCTGCTGGCGACCACGCCGCTCGCCGCGGCCGAGTACTATCGCGCGGATCGCTTCGGTACGCCGCTGGCCCCGCTCGCCGGCGATCCCGGGCCCGGCGCCGGCTTCGTACTGGCGGTGGACACCGCGGCAGAGGCGGAGGCTGGCGGTCTGCAGGCGCGGCGGCGGCTGCTGAAGGGCGGAGAGACGGTCCAGGAGTGGCGCCGCACGGCCGCCGCGGGCGGCAGCCTGGAGCAGGAGTTGGAGGAGGGCAGGATGGTCGCCGAGCGCCGCTACGACGGCGCCGGACTGCTGCTGGAGGAGCGCCGATTCTCCGCCGCCGGAGAGTTGCGCGGGCGCGATGTGTTGCGCTACCGCGGCTCAGCCCTGTACCGGGTGGAGACCTACGATGCCGTGGGCGCGCTGCTGACGACGGACAGCTTCGACCTGACCTCCGCCGGACGCCTGCGCCGTTTCGCCCGGATTCCCGTGCCCGCCGCGAGCGGCAGCGGTGCCCCGGCCATGCTGAGCCTGGTGTTTCGCCGGGGGGAGGTGATCGAAGAGCGCCACGGCGCCGGCGACGTCGAGTTGATCGTGCGCTCCGCCGGCGGTACCGAGTATGCGCGCGAGGAGTGGGCCGGCGAGAGGCTGCTGGCCGAGCACCGTTCTCCGCCCGCGACGGCGGGCGAGACGGCGACAGCGACCAGAGTCGACGGTCTAGGGGAGACCCGTACCGAGACCACCTACGACGCCGCCGGGCGCCCCGCCACGGTCCGGAAGTATGCCGCGAGCGACACCGCGGGCCACGGCGGCGAGTTGCTGGAAGAGCGCATTTTCCGGTACCACACCGATGGCTCCCTCGCCTCTCTGGAGGTGGCTGGCGCGTTCGGCATCGAGACCTACCGTTACACCTACGACGCCGGCGGCCGGCGCGTGCGCGAAGAGTACCGGCGTCGCGGACGGGTGGTGCGGGTCACCACCTATCCCACGCCCAAGGAACGGGTCGACGAGGTGTACAGCGCGGACGATACCGTGTTGCGGGTGTTCTGGCGGAATCAGGTGCGGGTGCGCGAGGAGCTGCTGCGGGACGGGGTGCTCATCCGCACCCACGATCCGGCCCCGCCGCCCGTGGCGGGCGCGTCATGACGCCGCTGCTGCCGCAGCACCTGAGGCTGGTGGTGCGCACCGGGGCGCACCACCTTGGAATCGGCCGCGGCGGACTGCAGGCGGCGCCGTTGCTGGCGGTGAGCGGGCTGGCCGTCGGCACCGCTACCCTGCTCGTGGTGCTGGCGGTGATGAACGGCTTTCAGCTTGGCTTCATCGAAGACATCCTCGAAATAGGCTCCTATCACCTCCGCGTCACGCCGCGAGCCGACGCCGACCGCGGCAGCAGCGGCGAATCGGACCACCTCGCCGCCCTGCTGTCCGCGGTGCCCGGAGTGACCGCGGTGGTTCCGTTCGCGGAGATTCCGGCCCTGGTCAGCAGGGCATCGCGCAGCGGCGGCGGCGGGTCACGTTCGCGCGGCCTGCTGTTGCGGGTAGTGCCGCCGGAGGTGCGGCGACTCGACCCCGGTTTCGCGCGGCATGTGGAAGTGGTAGCGGGAGAATTCGCCGTCGACACACCCGGAAGCGTTGTCCTGGGCGCCGAACTGGCCTCTCATCTGCGGGTGTTTCCCGGTGATCAGGTGACGGTCGTCACCCTCAGCGGTCTGGCCGGCATCACTACCGGCGCCGCGCAGCGGCCGCGCCAGGAGCGGCTCACGGTACGCGGCGTATTCCGCAGCGGACTGTACCAGTACGACCTCGGATGGGGCTTCGTCGGCCCCTCCACCGTGCTGGCGGCGAGTCCGGACGCGGCCGCGGGTACGGCGTGGATCTACGGCGCAAAACTGGACGATCGGTTTCGCGACGCGGCCGCGGCGGCGGCGGCGCGCAGTGGGCTGGCGTCGGCCGAGGTCGTCGCCGACGTAGAGTCGTGGCGCGTCTTCAACCGGGCCTTGTTTGCGGCACTGCGGGTGGAAAAGCTGCTCATGGTGGCGATCCTGGGCCTGGTATTCGTCGTGGTGGCGTACAACATCCTGCAGGGGCTGCGCCGCCGGGTGGTGGAGCGCAGCGCGGAGATCGGACTGCTGCGCGCCCTCGGTGCGCCACCGTGGGCGGTGCGCGGAGTGTTCGTCTGGGAGGGGGTTCTGCTCGGATTGATGGGCGCCGCCGCCGGCATCGCGCTGGGGCTGCTGCTGGCGCACAACATCGGCGGCCTGTTCGCGGCGCTCGAAGCGGTGGCCAACGCGGCCCTGGCGCTGGCGGCGTGGCTGTCAGGCGCGGCCGGAGCAGGCGCCGGCGTCGCGCCGGTGGAGATCTTCTCGCCGGCAACCTTCTATCTGGTCGAGGTGCCGAGTCGCCTGATCCTGACGGAGGTGCTGCTGGTGGCGGCGTTCACGGTTGCCGCACCGGCGCTATCGGGGCTGGCGGCGGCTGCGCGCGCCGGCCGCGTGGCGGCGGCCGCGGCATTGCGCACCGAGTGATCGGTCGGGCGCTCGACAGACCGGCCGCGGCCAGCGCCCGGCCGGGCACGGCAGGCGGTGCAGTGAGGCACGGGCGGTGGCGGTAGCGGTACGTGCCGCCGGCCTGTGGAAGCACTACGCGAGCTCGGCGGGGCGGCTCACCGTGTTGCGCGGCCTGGACCTGGTCATCGAGCCGGCAGCCACGGTGGCCATTACCGGCGAGAGCGGATCCGGCAAGAGCACATTGCTGAACATCGTCGCGGGCCTGGATCACTTCGGTCCGGGCAGCATGCACGTGGGCAGCGCTGATCTCGGAGCCCTGGATGAGGCCGGGCTGGCACGCTACCGTCGTTCCCTGGGACTGATCTTTCAGTTCCACCACCTGCTGCGCGACTTCAGCGCGCTGGACAACCTGCTGGTTCCGGCGCTGATTCGCGGCCAGCGGCGCACTCTCGCCCGGCGGCGCGCGCGCGACCTGCTGGCCGCCGTCGGACTGGACGACCGAGCCCACTACTTCCCGGCGGAGCTTTCCGGGGGTGAACGCCAGCGGGTGGCCGTGGCCCGCGCTCTGGCCGGCGATCCGAGGCTGGTGCTGGCTGACGAGCCTACCGGCAACCTGGATGAACGCAACTCGCAGATCGTCTCCGACCTGCTGTTCGACCTGGTACGTCAGGAGCGTACCACCCTGGTGCTGGTTACCCACGATCCGCTGCTCGCGGCGCGTGCCGACATCGTGTGCCGGCTTGCCGGCGGCGTGCTGCAGCGGGTGCGATGAGGGAGACGACGACCGCGCTCGACGCTGCACCGGCCTGGATGAGCTGGCGTCTGGTGCCGCTGCTGGCGTGGCGTTACCTGGCGCGCCGCCGCGGCGCGGCGGGCGCCGGCGCCTACCTCGGCGGCGCCGCGCTCGGCATCGGGCTGAGCCTGGTACCGCTGATCGTCGTGCTGGAGGTGTCCGACGGCCTCATCGCGGGGATCACGCGCCGTTTTCTGGAAGTGGGGAGCTATCACCTGCAGGTGGGCCTGCCCCCTGGGCTGGAAGCCGATGCCGCCCTGCGGCGGCTGCTGCTGGACGACCTCGCCATGCGTCTCGAGCTGAGCCTCGGCGCCGTGACCAGCGCCGGCCGCGAGCGCCAGGGCGTCGCGCTCGCCACTGCCGGCGCGCGGCGGCACGTGGTGACGGTGCGGTCGGTAGCCGGAGATCTGTACCGCCGCGACGCCGGCCTGCGCCACTACCTCAGGGTGGTGGCCGGCCGGTTCGACCTGCAGGGCAGGGGAGTCGTGCTGTCGCGCGAGGTGGCGCGGCAGCTCGACCTGCAGGCAGGGGATCGGCTCCTGATGGTGACCGCCCTCGACCGCGGCACCACGCGGGGGGGCGCGGTACTGGTGCCCAAGCTCACGCCCCTCGAAGTGCGCGGCATCGTCGCCACCGGCTACCAGGAACTGGACAAGCTCTGGGTGTTCGTGTCGCACGCTACCGGCGCGCGGCTGCTGCCGCCGCGCAGTGGCCGCGACTTTGTCGGCGTCAAGGTGCGCGACCCGTTCGCCGACCTGCGCCCGGTGCTGGCCGAAATAGCGGCGGTGGCCGGTCCCGGCCACGCGCTCCATACCTGGTATCAACTGGAGCGCGCCAACTACGAGTCGTTCGCCACCAGCCGCGCGCTGCTGCTGCTGATCATGGCGCTCATCGTGGCGGTGGCCGGTGTCAACGTGGCCTCGGCGACGGTGACCGTGGCACTGGCGCGGCGGCAGGAGGTGGCGTTTCTCAAGAGCCAGGGACTGCCGCCCGAGGTGGTGTTCTGGTCGCTGACCGGCAGCGGCCTGCTGGCAGGTGTCCTCGGTGCGGCGATCGGCATCGCCGGCGGTCTGGCGGCAGCCCTCAATATCAACGAGATCGTGGCGGGTCTGGAGGCGATCGCCACCGCGGTGCGCCACGCGGCCGCGCTGCTGCTGACTCCCGGCGTCGGCGTCCCGGGTGCGGTGACGCTGATCGACCGCGGCTTCTACCTCGAGCAGATCCCCATCGACGTGGAGCTGGTGCCGCTGTGCGTCGTGGCCGGCGCCAGCATCGCGTTGGCGGCAGCGGCCACCGCGATCCCGGCCGCGCGCGCCGCACGGCGCCTGCCGCTGGAGGTGCTGCGCCGGTCGCAATTGGCCGGTGTCGAGAGGCCGGAGGCGCCGTGAGTCGGGGACGCTGCAGACCGCTGCCGCTGCACGCGCCCTTGATCAGGCAGCGCCGCATGGATTATAAGGGCCTGCATGGTGCGCCTCTCGTCCTCAGTGAACAGGTCTTGGCAGGTGGCGGCGACGGCCTCTCGCAACCGGCGCCGGGGGCGCACCGGGATACCTCCGGCAGAGGGTCCGGCGGTCCCGCGCCGCGTTCCCGGCGGGCGGCCGCGAGCGATCGCGTAGCCACGGCGCATGGTTGGTTCGGCACCGTCACCGTTGTTCTCACGCCCGGCAGCAACTACCGGGAGCGGCCGGCGCACCCCAGGGCCAGTGACTCTGACCGATGCATCCGTCCGCCACCTTCGGCGCCTGCCCTGCGGACGGTCACGCGGCCGCACTCAAGCCGCGTGCGGCGGTTTGCGCGCCGGCCACGAATCGACGATACTGAATACAGACTCGGTGCCACGTAGGCACCGGAAACCCGCTTGCCGGACCGCGGCGTCCCAGCCCGGTCGTGCAGGCGGGTACCCGGCGTGCATGTGGTATACTGAGACTGCTCGTATGGAGCCATGATCACAGAGGGAGCCGTAACCAGTGGTAGCACAGATCCAAGTTCGAGCACGGCAGTACGAGACACACCGGCGGCATCTCCCAACGATGCTCGCACAATGGGCGGAACCGGACCATGTTTAAGGGTTTGACACAGCGGGCGCACAAGGTTCTCACGATCCTCGCTCAGGAAGAGGCCAAGCGGTTTCATTCGGAGCAGTCGTTGCCTGAGCACGTGATTCTGGCGTTGCTCAAGGATGGCGAAGGGGTAGCCGTCAAGGCGCTGCAGCGCGTCAAGATCAACATCGCGGAAATGCAGATGGAGATCGAGCGCACGGTACCGAAGGGCACCGGAGGACTGATTCTCGGCGACGTGCCGGCTTCCAAGCGGGCGCGGAAGATGTTGGAGACCTCGGCCGAGGAGGCTTCCAGCATGGGCCACGAGTTGATCGGCACCGAGCACTTTCTGCTGGCCGCGGCGCGCGAGCGCGACGGGGTCGTGATGCGTTACCTGCAGAAGTTCAACGTCACTCCCAACATGCTGCGCGAGGCCATCATCCGCATCAACGGTCTCGGGGACGTGCAGCAGCGCAGCAGCAGCAGCAGCAGCAGCAGCGGGCAGCGGCGGCGCAGCCAGAGTTCCACGCGCAAGCCTACCCCGACGCTGGACGAGTTCAGCCGCGATCTCACCACCCTGGCGCGTGAGGGAAAGCTGGATCCCGTCATCGGCCGCACCAGGGAGATCCAGCGGGTGATCCAGATACTGGCGCGCCGCACCAAGAATAACCCGGTCCTGATCGGGGAGCCGGGAGTGGGCAAGACGGCCATCGTCGAAGGCCTGGCCCAGAAGGTGGTCAACGGCACCGCGCCCGACGTGCTCCACGGCCGTCGCGTGCTGACGCTGGACCTCGCATCCCTGGTCGCCGGCACCAAGTACCGTGGCGAGTTCGAGGAGCGGCTCAAGCGGGTGATGAAGGAAATCACCGGCGCCGGCAACGTGGTGATGTTCATCGACGAGCTGCACACCATCATCGGAGCCGGCGGCGCCGAGGGCGCCATCGACGCGTCCAACATGCTCAAGCCGGCGTTGTCACGTGGCGAGCTGCAGTGTATCGGCGCCACCACGCTCAACGAATTCCGCAAGTACATCGAGCGCGACGCGGCCCTGGAGCGTCGCTTTCAGGCCGTGTTCGTGGAGGAGCCCGAGGTCGAAGACACCATCGAGATTCTCAAGGGCATCAAGGACCGTTACGCCGAGCACCACCAGGTGGTGTACACCTACGATGCGCTGGAGTCGGCGGCACAACTCTCGCAGCGCTACATCAGCGACCGGCGCCTCCCGGACAAGGCGATCGACCTGCTGGACGAGGCGGGTGCTCGCAAGCGTATCGACAACAGCGTGCGGCCCAAGGAGCTCACCGACCTGGACGAGAAGATCGGGCGCCTCAACATCGAGAAGAGCAATCTGGTGAACAGCCAGAACTACGAGAAGGCGGCCTCGGTGCGCGACCAGGTGCGCCAGCTCAAGGCGGATCTGGATGGCCGCAAGAAAGAGTGGAAGCAGAATCTGCAGTCGGAACAGCGCTTGGTGGACGTGGAGGACATCCAACAGGTGATCTCCGATATCACCGGCATCCCATTGGCGCGGATCGTGCAGACCGAATCGGATCGACTGCTCAACATCGAAGAAGATCTGCACCAGCGGGTGGTCGGTCAGGATGAGGCGATATCGGTCATTGCCGCGGCGATCCGGCGTTCGCGCACCGGTCTCTCGTCGCCGCGCCGGCCGCTCGGTTCGTTCGTGTTCCTGGGACCGACGGGGGTGGGCAAGACCCTGGCGGCCAAGACCCTCGCCGAATTCCTGTTCGGCAACGAGGATGCCCTGGTCCGCATCGACATGTCGGACTTCATGGAGAAGCACAACGTTTCACGGCTGGTGGGCGCTCCGCCGGGTTACGTCGGCTATGAAGAGGGCGGCATGCTCACCGAGCGTATCCGCCGGCGTCCCTACAGCGTGATCCTGCTCGACGAAATCGAGAAGGCGCATCCCGACGTGTTCAACCTGTTGCTGCAGGTGCTCGAGGAGGGACAGCTGCAGGACCAGCTCGGGCATACGGTGTCATTCCGCAACACGGTGTTGATCATGACCTCCAATGCGGGCGCCCGCGAGATCAGTACGGATTCGTCGTTGGGATTCCAGGTCGAACCCGGAGGCAAGCAGTTCTCGGAGATCCGCTCCCACGTGCTGTCCGAGATGAAACGGCTGTTCAGCCCCGAGTTCCTGAATCGCATCGACGAGTCGGTGGTGTTCCACGCCCTGAGCAAGCCGCAGTTGGAGCAGATCCTGGAGCTGGAGCTGGAAGACGTGCGGTCGCGCCTCGGCGAGCAACAGATCAGTCTCGAGGTGCGCAAGGAAGCCCGCGAGTACCTGATGGAGAAGGGCTACGATCCGAAGTACGGGGCGCGGCCGCTGCGCCGGGTACTGCAGAAGGATATCGAGGACCCCCTGTCGATGGATATCCTGAAGGGCAGGTTCCTGCCGGGAAGCACCGCGATTGCGTATATCAGGGACGGCAAGTTGCTGTTCCGCCGCCGCCGCTCGAGCACCCGTAAGGCCCCGTCCCGCAAACAGACCGCTGAGCTGGTAGGTGCCGGTCAGGAGAAGTGACTGCCGCGCCCCGAGGCCGGCATCCGCGACCGTGCGCCGGGTGGCGGCCGTCCTGCTGTGGTCGGCAGCCGCCGTCGCCGCCGCCCAAGCGCCACCTGACGAGCTGCTCGAGGACGGCATTGAGGCCTTTGAAGCGGGTCTCTACGAGGTAGCTGCCCGTAACTTCCGTGCCCTCCTGAATTCCGCCCCCGGAGCGTGGGAGGCGGTGCCGGCCTCGTTCCTGGAGGCTCTGAGCCGGTTCTACGCCGCCACCGGCGCGGGCGACGCGCAGGCAGCCGCGGTCGCCGTCACGCGGTTCGCCGCGCACCAGCGCCAGTTTCCCGACTCACCCTACGGCGACCAGATCTGGTACTGGATCGGCGCGGCGCGCTTGGCGGCGGGCGACGCGGAAGGCGCGCTTTCCGCCTTGCAGCAACATCTGAACCAGCCCGAGGCGGACTCGCGGCGGTATCCGCTGCTCGCTCGCGAAGCCGAGGCCCGTGCCCTGGAGCAGCTCGGCCGCGGGGCGGAGGCGCTCGACCGTTACGAGAGCCTGCTCGCCGCGGCCGATACCTCCCCGGATCCCGCGGCGAGCGCCCGCTGGTTGGAGCGCTCCGGCATGCTGCTGCTTACACAGGGCAGGTACGTGGCCGCGACAGAGCGCTTCCGGCGCATCTTTGCCGATCATCCGCAGACGCCGCAGGCGCAGGAGGCGCTGTTCTTCGTTGCCGAGGCGCAGTATTTCGCACAGGAGCTCCCCGCCGCCACGGAGGGTTACCGGCGTTATCTGGAGTTCTTCCCCGATGCCGCCCACCGCCGTACCGCCAGTTATCGTCTGGCCCGCCTGCGGCTGGATGCCGGTGACCTGGCCGGCGCCCGCCAGCTGGTGGAGGTGCTGGCGGCCGATCCTCCCGCAACGGGCGCTTCCGTCGTCCCCGGGGCCACGCCCGGCCCCGGGGACGACCCCGCGGCGGTGGCGTTGCTGAGCGGCGACGTATCCGCGGCCGGCGGTGACTGGAGGGCCGCGGTAACGGCCTACGAGGGGGGGCTGGCGCTGGCCGTCGCGCCCCACCAGCGTCAGGTGCTGGCGATGAACCTGGCCCTGGCCCAGGTCGAGACCGGTGTCCCACTCCAGGCAATCGTCAACTTCGAGGAGGCCGCCGCCGGACCCGATGCCGCCATCGGCGAAAGCGCGCTCTACAACCGGGCGCTGCTGCTGGTCGGTGAGGGGCAGCTGGCGGCCGCCGCGGCGGCGCTGGAACAGTTCCTGGAACGCTTCCCCGACAGCGAGCATCGCCCTGCCGTGGAGGGCCTGCTGCTGGACGTGCAGGAGCGCGCGGGCGACCACCGGGGGCTGCTCGAGACCCTGGACCGGATGGCCGCCCGGCGCCGGCTGACGCCGCAGGAACAGCAGCGGCGCGGGACCGCACTGCTGTGGCTGGGGGACGACATTGCCGCGCTCGAGACGCTCGCCCGAAGTGGCGAGGAGCTGCCCTCCGCGGCCCGCGCCGAGAGCCAGTACCGCATCGGCGCCGTGTATGCGCGGCGCGGAGAGCATGCGCGGGCGGCCCCCTTCTTCAGCGCGGCCATCAGCGAAGCCGGCGACAACGACGAGCTGCGCCAGCGGGCCGGATACGCACTGGCCGTGACCCGCTTCAACACCGGACAGTACGCTCCGGCCCTGGCCCTGCTGGGGGAGGTCACGGACACCGCTGAAGGGAGGTGGCTGGCGGACGGGCGCTTCGCCCAGGGGGCGACGCTCTATCGCCTGGGACGGTCGCGCGAGGCCGCGGACTACTTCGGCCTGGCGGCGGCCGTCTACGCCGTCCCCTACCCGCCGGACCGCTCGCTGGAGGACGCGGGAGCGGCCGAGGCGGCGCGCAGCTGGCAGGCTCTGGCGCTGTTTCGGGCGGGCGACTGGGAACAGGCGCGCACCGTGTTCCGGGAGCTGGCGCTGGCGGCGGCTGCCGACCAGGGCCTCCACTGGTACCGCGCCGGATTGGCGTCGGCACTGCTGCAGGACCTGGCCGCGGCCGAACAGGAGCTGCAGGCCGCGTTGGAGGCGGTGCCCGGCGAGGACTCGCTGCGACCCGCGATCCATTACGAGCTGGCGCGTATGCACTTCGCCGCCGGCGAGCTGGAAGCCGCCGCCGGTTGGCTGCAAAGCCTGGAGACGGCATTCCCCGACCATCGGCTCACTGCCATCGGCCGCTTGCGGCGGGCGGACACGCTGCGCGACCTGGGACGATTGCGGGAGGCTGCCGACGCCTATCGCGCCAGTGCGGCACATACCGGCGGACAGCCCCAGGATTGGGCCCCCGGAGTCGCGGAGCTGGCGCGCTACTCCGTCCTCGACGTGCTGGAGGAGCTGGCGGACGTGCCGGCCACGCTGGAGGCGGCGTGGAGCTACCTGCTGCACCACCCCGCCGGCTCGCGTGCGGAGCAGGTGGCGGGGCGGCTGCAGGCGGCCCTGGCGGCGACAGATCCGGAGACCGTGCAGGAGTACTACCGGCGCGCGACGGCGGTGACGGCGGCCGCGGAGGTGCCCGCCGCGGTGGCGGCTCCGGTGCTGCTGGCCTACGCCGAGGTGCTGCTGGAGCGCGACCTCGCCGCCGCCGAGCGGGTGCTTCGGGAGCAGCTCGCTGCCCCGAGCAGCGAAGACGTGCGCTCCGCCGCTCTGCTGCTGCTCGGGCGCGTTTTCGAGACGGGGCAGCGCTGGGACGAGGCGGCGAGTCTCTACCGCGGTCTGGCGCTCGCGGAACGGGTGCAGGTGGCTGGCCACGGAGCCTTGGGCGTGGCTCGCGTGCTGGCCGGCTCCGGCGACCTGGCGGCGGCGGCCGAGGAGTACGGTGCCGCGGCGGTGCGCTTCGCGGAGCAGCCCGAGGTGGCCGCCGAAGCCTGGTACCGGGGTGCGCTGGCGCATCGCGCCGCCGGCGACCACGAAGCCGCGGCCCTGTTCGCGCGTCGCCTCAGCGAGCGGTTTCCGGCTTCGAGCTGGGCGCGGCGCGCGGCCGAGGAGTTTCCGACATCCTGACGGTGCCGGCTGCGATCAGCCGGCAGGAGCGCGCAGCAGGGCGGCGCGCAGCGCGCGGCGGCGGCTCTCGCGTACCGGGGTGAACGGGCGGCGCCGGGCCAGCAGCGGCGCGATGGCCGGCGCTGCCCCGTACAGGACGACACTGCCCGCTGGGCTTATGAGCGGCTCCAGCCGCGCCATCAGTGTGCGTCGGGCGTCGGCGTTCAAGTCGTCATCGGGGTGCAGCAGTGCGAGATCGTGCGGCGGCGCCGCGGCGGTGTCCAGGGAGATCTCGTGGCGCAGGGTCAGCGCCGCCTCCGCCACCCCGTTGGCCGTGAGGTTGGCGCGCGTGGCAAGGAGCTGCAGAGCATCGCGGCTCGCCAGCGTAATGCGCAGCTCGCTGGGCGGCGGCGCGGGCCGCGCCGCCGCCCAGGCCCGCGCCAGCCATACCGGCAGGTGGCCTTGACCCGGGTTCCAGGCCAGCACGGACAGTGCCGTTGCCGTGGGCGGCGGCAGGGCATTGCGGCGCAGCAGGGTGGCCGTGATCTGCACCAGGTGACTGGGGGTGTCGAAGTCGGGCAGCCCGTACACCGTGGCGAGCGGGTAGCTGAGGCCGGCAACGGCGACGTCGCCCTGGTGGCGGCGATAGGCCGTCAGCCCGGTTGCGGCCGGCGTTCGGGCAGGTGAGTGCGGCCGCCCGTGGAACACGGCGTGACGGTTGCCGTGGTGCTCGTGGATCAGCTCCGCAACGGCGCCCAGGCCACGCCGCACATCCTCTGCCAGGGGGGCCACTACCACCACGGCGAGCCGCCCGCCGGGAGCGGTTGCCTCCGCGGCCGCCGCCAGCAGCCGTCCCAGCACTGGGGCGCCGGCCTTGGCGGGCAGGTTGGCCACCACCAGGTGGTGGCGGGCGGGTTCCCGCGAGCCGTCGAGATCGGTGGTGTCCACGCCCCCGCGGGTAGTGCAGGCAACGCCGTTGGCCGCGGCGTTGTGAGCGCTGACGGCGAGCGCCAGCGCGTCCCGGTCGCGCGCGGTCAAGGCCGCAGCGAACTGTTTTGCCAGTGCCACCCCCAGCACGCCGGCGCCGCAGCCCAGATCGAGAATCGACTGCAGGCGGCGCCGTTCTTCGGGATGCGCGGCCAGCTCGCGCACCACGCTGGCGAGCAGCAGGCGGGAACCGGTATCTACCTCGTAGCTGCTGAACAGGGACTGCGACAGCGCCAGCCGCAGGGTGTGCCCCTCGAATCGGAAGGCGACCGTCTTGTGGAGGTAGTCGTTCAGTCCAGTGCCGCCGGCGGCACCGGCGGCACTGCTCCTACGAGGATCGCTCGACATACTCCCCGGTTTCGGTGTTCACCACGATGCGGTCTCCAACCTTGATGAACGGTGGTACCTTGACCTTGAGTTCGGTCACCGTGGTAGCGACCTTGGTCACGCCGGTGGCGGTGTCGCCGCGCTCGGCATGAGGGGCGTCCTTCACCTCCAGCACCATCTTGATCGGCAGCTTGATGTCCAGCGGCTTCTCGTCCCATACCACGATCTGATAGGTCTCGCCATCCAGCAGGTAGGGGCGGCGCTCCTCCAGCCCCTTGAGCGACACCACGAACTGCTCGAAGGTGTTCAGGTCCATGAACACGTAGCCGTCCTCGTCGTTGTAGAGGTACTGGGCGGGGACCGCATCGATCTCCACGTCCTCCACGGACTCCTGGCTCTTGTTCACCTGACGCACTACCAGCCCGGTCTGGATGTGCTTCAGCTTGAGCCGCACGAAGGCCGAACCCTTGCCGGGATTGACGAATTCACGCTCCACCACGAGGTGGGGCGTCCCCTTCACGAGCAGATACATGCCCTTGTCGACTGCGCCTGCTTTTACCATAGTTCGCCCCCAACCATATCAGAAGAGGGCGTTCCTGTGACCGCCTGTGACGGCTCAGAACAGCTCGGCGCAGGCCATGACCGGGCCGATGCCGGGGAGTCCGAGCAGCAACGCGTAGAGCCGGTCCACGCCGACCGCCACCCCCGAGCACGCGCCCGCCGGCGCGAACGCCCGCGCCAGCGCCCGGTCCGGGCGCGGCACCACCCGCGCCGCCCGCTGCCGCCGCGCCTCGCGCGCCAGGAGCCCGTCCAGCGCCGCCTCGCCGGTCTCCTCCTGGAAGCAGTTGGCCACCTCGACGCCGGCCAGATACAGCTCCCAGCGCCTGGCGTGCACGCCGTCGTCGTGGGGCGCCGCCAGGGTCGGAATCCGCGCCGGGTAGTCGAGCACCGCCACCGGGCGATCCCTGGCGATCAGCGGCTCGATGCAAGTCAGGAAGATGCGATTGAAGAGCTGCTCCCAGGTGTCGTCCGCGGGGGCGGGCAGCTCCAGCCGGCGCGCGACCGCGTGCAACTCCGCGGCCGACGCGTGCGCCGGGTCGAGCCCCAGCTCGTCCTGCCACAGGCGCGCCATCGCCACCCGCTGCAGCGGCGGGCAGGTGCCGGCGGTGGCTTGGACTGCCGCTCCGAGTTCGGCGTGCAGGGCGGCCAGGAGCTGCTCGGTGCGGCTCAGCGCGTCGTGGTAGCTCTCGTCGGTGGCGTACCACTCCAGCATGGTGAACTCGTGGCGGTGGAACGGCCCCTGCTCCTCTAGGTTGCGGAAACAGTGCGCCAGTTGGTACACCCGCGGCATGCCGGCCGCCACCAGCCGTTTCATCCACAGCTCCGGCGACGGCGTCAGGTAGAGCGGCCGCGAGGTGGCGTCGCCATGCCGCTGCTCGGTCGCGAAGATGTCGATGGAGGGCTCGGGAATCAGCCACGGCGCCAGCAGCGGCGTCTCCACCTCGACGAACCCGGCCTCATCGAAGAAGCCCCGCACGCAGCGGTTGAGCCGAGCGCGCAGCCGCAGCAGTGACAGGCCGTCGTGACCGTGCTGCCTCATCTTCACGATGACGGCAGGAGGTGCAGCAGACCCTGTTCGATCAGGGTCTGGAAGTGCAGCACCGTGGTCGCCGCCAGAGTGAGATCGCGCACCAGGAGTCCCAGCTCGATGTTGCGGTCGAACGCGGCTTCGGTCAGGTTCGCGGAAGTCATGAATACCGCTTCGCCGTCTGCCACCACCGCTTTGGCGTGGAGCACCCCGCCGGGTCCGTCATCTGCGACGGAGCGCGGGTCGTAGTACACGCTCGGGCGGGTCTTGCCGGGCCACGCTTTTCCCCAGAAGTGATCCGCGTAGCGGCGCACCAGGGTATCGGCGGCAGTGGCGTCACCGTGTCGA
>JAKZWC010000438.1:0-6711 GCA_047515735.1 Spirochaetales bacterium
ATCTCATACCCTACGCCAATCTGATAGACCGGGCTGCTCGAGTAGCTATCGATATCGGCCACCCGGTCTACGACTGTCTCTACCTCGCGTGTGCGGAGGCAACCAGCTCGACCGTAATCACAGCTGACGGGCCACTCGCGAAGAGAGCCGCAAGACGTATCCCCGATATCGAGGTTCGATTCATTGGCGCCCCGGGGGTCGCCGACAGGATCGAGATGGCTGCGACCGTGCCTCGAGCATGCCGCAAAGACCATTGCCACCACGAGTCCTGACTACGTTGCAGGCTATGGCCATCAGTGGCAGAGCGGATACGATCTCTTGACCCGAGTATCAACCCATCCCGACAAGCCGTAAGCGCAGGCGTAACGAAAACAGACAAACCGCGGGCCGGTGCGGGACCACGCTCAACACGACGCATTGTCCCTGATACGATGAGCGCTCTATGGCACACGGTGAGGCGACCATCCTCCGAGACGGGCTGTTCTTTCCCGAGGGACCGCGCTGGCGCAACGACCGGTTGTTCTTTTCCGACATCCTGGGCGGCACGGTGCATAGCCTTGCCCTGGACGGCACCCTGGAGACCATCGTCGAGGTAGCGGAGCTGCCCTCCGGGCTGGGCTGGGTGCCCGACGGCACGCTGCAGGTGGTGTCGGTGAACGACGGCAAGCTCCACGCCTGCCGCGACGGGCAGACGGCCGTGGTGGCCGACATGAAGCAGCGCAGCGGCTTTCCCTGCAACGACATGGTGGTGGACGCGGCCGGCCGCGCCTACATCGGCAGCCCCGACACGGACTTCGACGAGGAACAGCTCCCGATGCCGGGCAACATGCCGCGCCTCAGCAGCATCGTGCTGGTGGAGCCGCCGGCGGCCGGCGCCGCCTGGGACGCGCCCCGCGCGGCGCGCATCGTCGCCGACCGGGTGACCTTCCCCAACGGCATGGTGGTCACCCCCGACGGCGGCACGCTGATCGCGGCGGAGAGCTTCGCCGGGCGCCTCACCGCGTTCGACATCCAGGCCGACGGCTCGCTGGCGAACCGCCGGGTGTGGGCAGATCTGGGGGTGCCGCCGGACGGCATCACCCTCGACCGCGAGGGCTGCGTGTGGGTGGCGGTCCCCTACTACCGCTACGGCGAGAGCGGCGGCTACCTGCGGCTGGCGGAGGGCGGCGCGCTGCGCGACCGCATCGACGTGAGCGGCTACAGCGCCTACGCCTGCACCCTGGGCGGCGCGCACGGGGCCACGCTGTTCCTGTGCGAGTCCGCGGTGCTGGGGCTTCCGTGCCGGCCCGGCGACGGCCGCATCCGCACCGTGGAGGTTGACGTTCCCGGGGTGGGCACTCCGTAGCAGCGAGTCGGCATCGGCGGCTGGCGAGCTCGCGGGGGCCACAACAGGAGGACACGATGGCACGCTTGTTTGGACGCGATTACACCAGGAGCGAGTTGCTGCGGCTGGTGGGCGACATGAGCCAGGTGGCCGGCATCCGCCGCGCCGAGCTGGTGGAGGGCAACGAGCGCGGCGCCGGCCTGGTGGAGGTCAGCAACGCCTCCGGGCTCAACTTCTCGGTGCTCCCCGGACGCGCCCTGGACAGCGCCGCCGCCACCTACCGGGGCCGTTCGCTGTGCTTCCGCAGCGCCACCGGCGACGTCGGTCCGGCGTTCTTCGAGCCGCAGGGCTACGGCTGGATGCGCAGCTTCTACGGCGGGCTGCTGATCAGTTGCGGCATGACCTTCGTGGGTCACCCCGAGACCGATCCGGAAGAGGAGAACGAGGAGCTGGGCCTGCACGGCCGGCTCTCCGCCATCCCCGCCCGCGAGGTGAGCGCCGGGGGCAGTTGGGACGGCGACGACTACCACCTGCGCATCGCCGGCACCATGCGCGAGGCGGTGGCGCTCGGCACCACGCTGGAGCTGCGGCGCGAGATCACTACCACCCTGGGCGAACGCAGCATCCGCATCCACGACCGGGTGGAGAACCTGGGCGGCCTGCCCTCGCCGCTGATGCTGCTGTACCACACCAATCCCGGCTTCCCATTGCTGGACGAGGGCACCCGCTTCCTGGTCAACAGCCGGCTCAGCACCGAGTGGCTGCAGGACCGCGAGGTGGGCGCCGAGGTGTACGAGCGGGCCGGAGCCCCGCAGGCGGGCGCCGGCGACGACGTCTACGTGCACCGGCCGGTACCGGCGGCGGACGGCAGCGTGACCGTGGCCCTGGTCAACGACCGGCTGGCGTTCGGCCTGCAGTGGCGCATGCCGGCAGAGGAAATGCCCCTGGTCACCCAGTGGCAGCACTTCGCCGCCGCCGGCTACGTCACCGGCGTGGAGCCGGGCAACTGCAGCCCTCTCGGCCGCGCCTGGAACCGCAGGCACGGCTCGCTGGAGTACCTGCAGCCGGGCGCCGCGCGCGAGTTCCACCTGGAGATCACGGTGCTGGATGGTGAACAGGAAATCGCCGCCGCCGAGCAGCGGGTGCGCGGCTCCTGACGAACCCGCGGCCGGCGGCCTGATTGGCCGCGGCCTCAGTGCCCCGCCGGGGCCGGCTGTGCGGCCGGGGCCGGTGTCGGCCGCGGGATGCCGAATGCGGTCACGGCGGTGGCGACCGCGATAACGGCGGCCAGCAGGAATACCATCTCGTAGCCCGAGGCCTTCCAGATGATGCCGCCCAGGAACGGCACCGTCATGGAAAAGATGTGATCGATGGTCACCCCCATCGACAGCGTGGTGGAGAGCTCGTCGCGGCTGGCGCACAGCTTGCCGACGTACACCGCGCGCGCCGCGCCGGCGAAGAACAGGATGTGGTCCAGCACGTAGGTGGCGCCCACCACGATCAGGCCGATGGCCGGCGGGAAGAGCTGGGCGCCGTAGCCGTACATCAGGCATACGCCGCACAGCAGCAGGGCGTCCGCGGTGAGGATGGTGCGCGGCCCGAACTGGTCGATCAGGCGGCCGATCAGCGGCATCGCCACCAGGTTGGTGACCGCGGTCACCACCCACAGCACCGCGATGGTCTGCACCGGCTGCTCGTAGATCACCACCAGCACCCACACGGCGAAGGTGATGAACACCTGCTTGCGCACCCCGAACAGCGCGCTGAGGGCATAGTAGCGGGCGAACTTGCGGTTCACCACGAAGCGCCGCCGCTGCATGCGCTTCTGCGGCTGACCGCGCACCGCCAGCCGCGTCAGCACCAGCGAGGCGAGGAACAGGCCAGCCGCGAGCGCGAAGAAGAAACCGAAGTCGAGGTCGGTGATGGCGCGCAGGCCCCACACGCCGCCGGCCATCGCCAGCCCTGCCAGGGTCTTCCAGAAGCCGATCTTGCCCAGCCGGCTGCCGGCGGTAGCCAGGTCGCCGTGGTCCATCACGATGGCGCGCTCGATCAGCATGCCCATGTGCTGGCCGGCGGAATAGAGCATCACGAAGACGATCAGCGGCAGCCCGGGGACGATGCCGGCGATCCCGTCCGCCAGCCCCTGCGCGGGGATCAGCGCCAGGCCGATCACCCCCAGCGCCGCCACCACCGCCGCCAGCGAGAACAGGCGCCGCTCGGAGAGGGTTCCCAGCAGCACCACGTAGAACACCATCGCGAAGCCCTGCGACTCGCGCGGGAACTCCAGGAACCCGCGGAACCACTCGCCGATCTGGTAACGCTCCCGGAGGAAGTTGGGGAAGTTGATCTCGACGGTGGTGGTGGCGGCGGCGAACGCGGCGAATGCCGCCACCAGCAGCAGATAGGCGCGGACCTCGTCGGGACGCGCGCGGAGGGCTCGCATGGGACGCTTCCAGCATGGCACTAACGCCACGTCTCCGCCATCCCCCGGAACCCGACCGCTGCGCGACCGCGGGGCGAAGCGTTGCAGCGGGCGCGGCAGGTCGCGGCCGGCGCCCGAGTCCGCCTGCAGCGCAGCAGCGGCCAGGTGCGCCGCGCCGCGCACCGGCGAGCGGGCCGAGCGGCGGCCGCTTGACGGAGACCCGGCCCCTGCCGGAGCGTAAGCGACCATGAAAGTGGTCATTCCCGGCGACGACCCGCCGCAGATCCAGGGGTCGCACCACCTCGAGCGGCTGCGGGCGCGCCCCGAGATCGACGAGGTGGTGGTCTACCGCGACCGCCCCGGCAGCGCGGCGGAGCTGGTGGAGCGCGCCGCAGGCGCTAAGCTCGTGATCAACTCCCGTGGAGCGGTACGCTGGCCGGCGGCGGTGCTGCAGCGCCTGCCGGAGCTGCGCCTCATCGCCACCTGCTCCATCGGCACCGACATGATCGATCTGCCGGCCGCGCGGCGCTGCGGCGTGGTGGTGAGCAACCAACCGGGGCGCACCGCTCCGGTGGTGGCCGAGCACGCCTTCGGGCTGATGTTCGCGCTGGCCAAGCACGCCGCCTTCCACACGGCGCAGATCCGCGCCGGCCGCTGGCCGCGGGTGGACGGCGTCTACCTGCAGGGCAAGGTGCTGGGCATCGTCGGCACCGGCGACATCGGCGCCGAGATGGCGCGATTGGGCAACGCCGTCGGCATGCAGGTGGTGGCGTGGACCTTCACCCCCTCCCCCGAGCGTGCGGCACGCCTCGGCGTACGCTACGTCGCGCTGGAGGAGCTGCTGGCCGGCAGCGACGTGGTGAGCCTGCACCTGCGCCTGAGCGCCGAGTCGCAGGGACTGATCGGTGCGTCGCAGTTGGCCCTGATGAAGCCCGGGGCGCTGCTGATCAACACCGCCCGCGGCGGGCTGGTGGACGGCGCGGCGCTGGCCGACGCGCTCGACAGGGACGCCCTGTTCGGGGCAGCGCTCGACGTGTTCGAGCCGGAGCCTCCCCCGCCCGACGATCCGCTGCTGCGCTGCGAGCGCGTGGTGCTGACCCCGCACGCCGCCGACATGACCCCCGAGGGCGTCGAGCTGCTCAACGAAGGCGCCGTCGACAACGTCATCGCCTTCCTCGACGGCGCGCCGCGCAACGTCGTCACCTGACCGACGCGGTCACGAGGTGAGCGACAAACCCTCTCCGGTCTCGAGCAACGACTTGAGCGAGGAGAGGATCGCGTCCCACAGCTTCTGCGGCGTGGTACGGATGTAGACCTCGTACTCGTGCTGCAACGCCCCTGAATCAGCCACCGTAACGGCCCTCCCACATCACGGGTTGCTCGTTCTTTGCCTGCTGCGTTCCCACAGCGCAACGACCTGCTCCCAGCTCGGTATCCGACTCCGGTCCTGCGCGCTGCGCACCACGTGCCGCATGCCTTGGAACCACAGATGATCTCCGATTGGCGTGCCGGCCGGGCTGAAGCGGAAGTCGATCGACCAGCGGACGGAGTGTGCGCCGCCGACTGTCGAGCGATGGAACAGGTGATTGTGGAAGATCACGAAGTCGCCGCGGTCCATGGACATGGTGACGACTTCCCGCCCCACCGACGGATCATGCTGCGGCGTGCGGCGGCCCGTTACGAGCTCTTTGTCGTCGTGCTCCCGGACCGGGAGCCGGTGGGTGCCGGGGAGGAACTCCATAGCGCCGTTTGCCCGGCTGACCGGCACCAGCGGCACCCACACCGTCGGCCAGTGGTACTGCTCCGTGTCCTTCATGTAGCCCGAATCCTGGTGCCACGGAAGACCGGATCCTCCCTCCGCCGGCAGCTTCGGGCGCAGCAGCCAGTCGCCGCTCACCTGTACCTCCGGCCCAAGCAGCGACTCCACCACATCCAGGATAGCCGGATGCGTCCACAGCTCGTACAGAGCACGGCTGAACACGCAGGCGTGCCAAGTCGTGTGCTCCTCTCGCCCCCCTTGTTCCCGCCGGAGCCGGTACCAGCGGGTAACAAACGGTTCCTCCGAGAACAGATCGGAGATTTCCCCGTGGGCGTACATGGCGCGCGCGCGACGGTCGACCTCCGCCTCCAGTACCCGGATGAGAGAATCGAGCACGGCCTGGGGAAGCGCACCTCGCACCACCAGGTAGCCCTCCGCCGCATAGGTCTTGCATTGATCGTTCGTCAGATGAGTCACGAGTCCGCCGCCGCAACAGTAGCGGCGCTTCGCCGTCGGCAGCAACCGTCCGGCGATGTTTTATCCGAGTCGCGGAAAGTCGAAAATGTTGCGCTCGGCACTTGACCCGATTTTCGGCGCTCATAACGGCCCGCTGTGGGCCGCTCCGGCCCTTCCGACTCTCCGCGGATCCCTGCGCGTCCGCCGGCACGACAGCGGCCCGCACAGCGGCCTTTCGAGCGCTCCCCGGTGCCCATCAAGGACTCGGCAGAACTGTTCATTTTCAACCTGGTGTGACACTTACGTCATGGCACCCGCGACCCGCACCACCCTCACCTCCACCGTTTCCGCGCTACCCGATGACCGACTCCTGGCGCAGGCCAGAGAGCTCGCCCGGCACGAGCGGGCGCTGCGGATGGTGGTGCTCGACCACCTGCGCGAGATCGCGGCGCGCCGCCTCTTTCTGCGCCGCGGCTTTGGCAGCCTGTTCGACTACGCGGTGCGCGAGTTGGGCTACAGCGAGGCCGCCGCCTGGCGGCGGATCAAAGCAATGCGCCTGGCGCCGACACCTCGGGCGCGCGCGAGCGGCTGCAGGACGGCTCGCTCAACCTGAGCACCGCGGCGCAGTTGCAGAACGCCTTCGAGCGCAGCGGGCGCAGCCGGAGCTGCGCGCCAGTTGCCGATGCGGCGGGTGCCGCCGCGGAAGAGGCCCCGCGGAGCGGCTCGACGGCGGCGCCATCCGTGCCGCGG
>JAKZWC010000439.1:0-5334 GCA_047515735.1 Spirochaetales bacterium
TGGGATCGCCGTCCTGGTGTGCGCCCACTCCCTGCGCCGCCGTGGCGTCCGGGTCGGGATACACGATGCGCACCAGCTGCTGCTTCCACACCTGGACCGGTCCCTAGGCTACCGCCTCCACGACGGCGATGATCTCGGGAGACCGCGCCAGTTCCTGAAACGAGTCCAACTCCACGATGCGTTCGTAGACCGCCAGGTACTCCGGCTCCGTGGGTTGCGGTCCCCCACTCCACAGCGGCTCGGCGGCGCCGTCATCCTCGATGATGAAGTGCTCCCGCAGCAGCGCCATGATGTCCCGCTTCACCGCCAGCGCCCGCTCCTCGTCGATCAGTCGTGGAAACAGCAGATAGCCCTCGCTCCGCATGCGCTCGCGCAACCGCGTGGCATCTCCCAGCAGGCCGGAGGAATCGATCATGACTACGCGGTCGGACATCTGCTCGAGCCGGGTCAAATCTGCCAGCCGCCGGCCTCGTAGAACGTCCGCGACTGATCTACGGTGCGCTCCGTCTCCCGCAGGAACCCGAGCAGGCCCTTGAGGACCTCGGCCAGGTCCGGCCGCGCTCCGCCGCCGCCGGCCGCTCCCTCCGGCAGGTACGGATTGCCGGGCGTGCTCTGCAGGATCGCCTGCGTGGTCTTGGGCATATGGGTACACAGATAGCCGTCGTAGCCGATCCCCTTGAGGATGCGGAAGATCTCCTGGTAGTCGGCGTGGCCGGTCCCGTGCTGGCAGTGGTTGGTCTCGTTGAGGTGGAAGTGCCTGATGCGTGAGCCGGCGTAGCGCAACGCGTCCGGAATCGAGCCCTCCTCGATGTTCATGTGGTACACGTCCGGCTGCACGCCGAGGTTTTCGAGGCCCAGCTCGTCCACGTAGTTGACCGCTTCGTACAGCGTGGTCAGCACCCCCGGGATGCCTTCGTAGGTGTTGAGCGGCTCCAGCAGGATGGTGATGCCGCGCGGCGCGGCGTGGGCGCAGATCTCGCGGATCGACTGCCGGAAGTTGTCGCGCAGCGTCGCCACGGGCTCGATCGGAAACGGCAACTGGGGAACCGCCGGCTGCGCGGCGCACAGCTCCGTGAAGCTGGCCCCCAGGTCCGCCGCCAGGTCGACGGTGTCCTTGGCGTACTGCACCGCGCGTGCCCGTGTCGTCGGATCGGAGCTGGCCAGATTGCGCTCCTCGCCAGCGTGGTAGTAGCCCCAGGCGGCGAGCACCTCCGGCACCGCCAGGCCCGCCTGCTCTACCCTCGTGCGCCACTCGCGGGCATCCACGCGCGGCGGGTCGCCGGGCAGGTCGACGCCGTCGTAACCGGCCTCTGCCGCCGCCCGGAGCACCACGTCGGGCTCTTCGAGCACGTTGTAGCCCACCCACGGCAACGTGTCGCACTGCAAGGTGTACTTGAAACCCATATCCGGGTGATTCTACCAGATCGGCTCCGACCTGATCCCGGCGACGTGCCACGGGGAGCCACGGGGCCGTATTTGGTGCCGTTTCGAAGCATTGTATCGAAGAAGTGCCGGCGCGCGCCCAGGGCGCGCTGCCGCTCACGCGAAGGCGCGCACCCACGCGTGCAGCGGATGGCAGCGTGCGGCGGGGGTCGTTGTTGACGGGAGCGCTGGCACGCGCTACACCTGTCCCCGAATCGAGTCGCGCGACGGTCCCTGGCCGATCCCAAAGGAGCTGGCGAATGGCCCCCGAAAGTTTGACGGATGCAGTCTCACCATACATCTCTCAGGTGCAGGGCGAGGGCTGGTGCGTGCTGGAAGGTGTCATTCCGCCGGCGGATGTAGCGGCAATCCGCGACCAGGTGGAGACCTCCGAGGGCGATTACCAGGAATTCATCCGACGGCGCGACAAGTGGAGCAGAAACGTCATCGCGTTCATGCCCGAATTTGCGCAGCACTTGGCGAACGAACGGCTCCTGCAGGTGATCAAGGCGGTGTTGGGGCCCCAGGTCAGAATCTCGCAGACGGAGTACAAGACGCGCCCCCCTCACTATGAGTTGGTGCGCGGCTACCACTCCGACTTCCCCTATGACCTGAACCAGAAGTGGCACATCCCGCAACCCTTCCCCAAGGCCGTGATCGGCATCACCGCGCTGTGGATGCTGACGGAATTCACTACCGGGAACGGCGGGACCTGGGTCGTTCCCCGGACCCATCTGGACACCCGCAACCCACGCGGCGAGCACGACAACATCGACCAACGGAGCCCGATTCAAGGCGAGCTGCAGGCGACCGGAAGCGCCGGCAGCGTGCTCATCATGGACAGCCGAATCTGGCATTCCAACGCGGCCAACCCCAGCGACGGACGGCGTACGGCAGTGGTCGTCCGGTATGCGCCGTGGTGGTTGAATCTGGAACTGTATGGGGTCAACACCGCAACCATCCCGGGCGAGGTGTTCGATGCGTTCCCGGAAGAGGTGAAGCTACTCTACGAGCATCGCGCCGAAAACCGCGCCGCGGCTGCCTGGATCTAAGCGTAAACCTCCCAGTTCGCGTTTCAGGCCGTAGTCACGCGGCGACGCCGCGTGACGCCGCGGCGTGTGCCGGCCCCGTTCCGTCTGCTATCGCCTGCGGGCGTCACCCTCGGCCGCCGCCGGCGCAGCGGTGCCGGTGCCGCCATCGGGAGGTGGAACGGCTGGTCCCGGACGGTTTCCAGTGCAATGCCGGTAAGTTTCTCGATGCCGCGGAGCTGTGCCGTCTCGCTGGGATCGCAGAACGACAGCGCCCAGCCTGACGCGCCGGCGCGGGCCGTCCGGCCGATGCGATGCACGTAACTCTCCGGCTCATGGGGGAGCTCGAAGTTGATGACGTGGCTGATGCCATCCACGTCGAGGCCACGGGCGGCGATATCGGTCGCGACCAACACCCGGCAATTGCCGGCCCGAAACCGTTCCAGCGCGCGTTGGCGGGCATTTTGCGACTTGTTGCCGTGGAGGGCGTCCGCCTTCACACCCAGCGCGGAGACATGGTCGGCAACTCGATTCGCACGGTGTTTGGTACGCGCGAACACCAGCACCCGCGACAGCGCCGTATCGCGCAGCAACTCTCGCAGTAAGCTCGGCTTGTCTGCGGTACTCACGAAGTACACCCGCTGTTGCACGGTATCGACCGTAGTGGCCGACGGTGTCACCTCCACGCGCGTCGGCCGGTGCAGAATTTCCTGCGCCAGGCTGGCGACATCGGGAGGCATGGTGGCAGAGAACAGCAGCGAGTGACGCCGCGCCGGCAGCATTCGGATGATCTTCTTGACGTCGTGAATGAAGCCCATGTCGAGCATTCGGTCAGCTTCATCGAGCACGAAATGGGTGACATGGGCGAGGCCGACATGGCCCTGGTCACACAGATCCAGGAGCCGGCCCGGCGTGGCCACGACGATGTCAATGCGACGGGACAGCGCGGCGACCTGGGGATGTTGCGACACACCGCCGAGGATGACCGTCTGGCGCAGTCCCAGACCCGCGCCGTAGGCGCGAAAATCATCATGGATCTGAACGGCGAGCTCGCGCGTCGGCGCCAGCACCAAGGCGCGTGGCGCATGCGGCCGGCTCCGTTCTCGGGCGCCTGCGAGCTGCTGCAGCACGGGCACGGCGAACGCGGCGGTCTTGCCGGTTCCCGTCTGGGCGATGCCGAGCAGGTCTTCACCTGCGAGCAGAAGCGGGATGGCCTGTTGCTGAATCGGGGTAGGCGTGGTGTAGCCTCTGGCGTCCAATGCGCGCAGAATGGTATCGGACAAGCCGAGAGCGGAAAAGCTGAGGGATGGCAAAAAGGTTCCTTGTGGAGAGTAATCGGTAGCCGCCAAGCTGGCGACGCGGCAGGTGCAAACGCTAACACCGCGCTGCAAGGTGCAGCGCAGTCAGCAGATAGCTGCTCTCGATAATACGCACCTGCGCCGGTATTTGTCCATCCCGAGCGAGCGTTTCTCCAGTGGCGCCGATTCAGACGCCGGCGCGGGCCAGGATTCCCGGAGCCAGATCGCCGATCGAAGCGCCCAGCTCGTCGTCGTCGCGGGCAGCGGGAGCCGCCGCCCGACCCGGCGCCGGCACCGGCGTGTCGTACTGGTAGCCCGGCTCCACCTGCTGCCGCTTCCAGGTGGCGCGCATCTCGCGCCAGGCGCCGAGCAGCGTGCGCGGCCGCGGTAGGTCGGCGGCGATCGCCCGGCTCAGGCGGCGCAGGTTGTAACACGGTACGCCGGCGTACATGTGGTGCTCCATGTGCCAATTCATGCGCCAGTAGACGAAGGTAGAGAGCGGATCCAGCGTGATGCTCCGCACGCACTTGCGGAAGTCGGGAACATTGTCGCGCAGGCCGCAGTGCATCGGCGCGCCCACGAAGTAACGCCACACGTTGCCGAAGACGAGCGGGAAGCTCACCAGGAGCGGCAGCAGCCAGAGACCCGACGCCACCCCGGCAATGATCACCAGCGCGTGGCCGCCCAGCGTCAGCCGCGCCCAGCGTACCGACTTGGCGCGCTCCTCGGGATGGGCCGCGTAAAGCGCCCCCACCCACTCCTCGCCCATGGCGCCGGTCGCTTCCGGCGCACTGTCCTTCTTGGGACGCGGAAAGATCCCCAGTGCCGTGCCGCCGACACTGCGCAGCAGCGGGATCAACCCCTTGGACTCGAACCCTCCGGCGATGCTGATCGTGCATAGCTGCAGCAGGTAGAGCACCCGCAGCGAGGGCGTCTTGGGCAGCACCACCTCGCGGTCGCCGTCAGGGTGCAGCGTGTAGCGGTGGTGGTAGGTGTGACTGAGCGCGTAATCGTGCGGGTTGAACCACGCCAGGAAGGAGTAGACGTGCAGGAACAGGCGATTCAGCCACTTGGTCTTGAACACCGTGCCGTGGTCCAACTCGTGGCACCCGGAGCTGAAGAAGCTGGTCACCCCACCGTGGAACAGCAGCGCCAGCGCGAACGCGACCCACAGCCGTTGCGCGAACAGGTAGTACGTCAGCACGCCGGTCGCGGCGGCCAGTCCCAGGTGGCCCAGCGCCTGGAACGCGCCGCGCAGGTCGCTGCGCTGCATCAGGCGGCGCAGCGTCGCGGGATCGATCGGGCTGCGGTACCACCGCACCCGCATGCTGCGGCGGACCTCGTCGAGCGGTGCGTAGGTGCTGGACATGGGCGTGCCTCCCGGCTCACCGCAAAATCGCACTCCCCCTGGTGCATGTCAAGGCACAGGGCGTGCAAGGGTGCGAACGCCAAAAGCGGTAGCAAATCATTGACTCTGGGGCAGAAAAAAGGTCTACCTACCCCACAACACCACACCATGGGGAGGTAGACCATGAATACGGAAGAACTTATAGCGGCCGCCGAGGGCCTCGTCAAGGAGTTGCAAG
>JAKZWC010000440.1:0-3929 GCA_047515735.1 Spirochaetales bacterium
GGTGTGCACGCCGCCGGCGGTGGATACGTGAGCACCGAGCAGTTTCATGGCAAGCAGCTTGCCGTAGGGTAAGGAGACGCGCGCCGTTGGCGCAAGGGAGGAAAGGATGGTCCTGGTGTGCGGCCACAACTGTGCCTGGCAGCTCACGTACCGCTTCGACACCGTCACCCGCGGCGCGGTGAACCGGGTGCGGGAGGTGCATCGCTCGGCGGCGGGCAAGGGGGTGAACGTGGCCCGCGTGCTCGCCGCCCTGGAGGTGCCGGCGATGCTGCTCGCCTACCTGGGCGGCCCCAACGGCGCGCGCGTGCGGCAGGCGCTGGACCGCGAGGGCATCCCCGCCGAGGCAATCGACACGGCCGCCGACACGCGTACCTGCGTGACCCTGCTGGAGGCGGCAGGGTCATCGGGCGAGGGCCCGGCCGGCGGCGGGTCCTCCGGCGGCGCCGTTGGCGAAGCGCGGCAGGTTACGGAGCTGGTAGAGCCGGCGGCCACGGCGAGCGAGGCGGAGCAGGAGCGTTTCGCCGCCGCCTACGAACGCCTGTTGGAGCAGGCCTCCGCGGTGGTGATCGCCGGCACCGCGATCGGCGGTGCCGGCGAAGAGGTCTACGCGGAGTTGGTGCGGCGTGCCCACCGCCGCGGCGTGGTGACACTGCTCGATGCGTACCACAGCCACGGTCGCGCGGCCCTGGCGGCAGCGCCGGCGATCGTCAAGATCAACCGCGAGGAGCTGGCCGAACTGGCCGGGACGGCGGTGGATACCGAGCCGGCCCGCAACGCCGCCTGCCGCGGCCTGTGCGACCGGCACGGCGTGCGGTGGGTGATCGTGAGCGCCGGCGCGGAGGGAATCGAGGCATGCGACGGCAAGCGGCTGCTGCGGGCTGCCGCTCCAACGGTACCGGTGGTCAACTCGACTGGCAGCGGCGACGCCGCTTCGGCCGGCGTGGCGGCGTCGCTGATCGGGGCCGCCGGCGCCGGCTCGGCGCCCCCCCAACTCGATCAGGCCGATCTGGCGGCCGCCGTGCGCTGCGCGGTGGCCTGTGGCAGCGCCAACTGCCTGACCGCAACGCCGGGCGCGGTCACTCGTGAGGCGATTCTGGAGTTGCACGCGCAGGTCGCCGTAGCCGAGACTCCGCTCTGAACCAGGCTGGCGCCGCAGCAAGCCTCAGATTCTGCGCGCCGTCCAGTGGATGCCGCGTACGTTCGACAGGAGTGCCAGACCGCGGCGCTGTCTGATAGGCTGTGAACGATGAAGGCGGCGGCGCGGCTGCAGGACGTACTTGCCCGGATTGACGAAGCGAACCGCAAGGATCCGCATACCGAGACCGAGGGGGGCGTCGAGTATCCCAAGGAGCTGCTCTATGCGCGGCGCATGAGCGCGTGGCTGGAGCGGCTGCGTCCGGATGCTGCTGCGGCGCTGCGGGTCGCCGCTCGGGCGCAGCATCTGGAACGGTGGGCGATTCCGCGCGGCCGGTTCCCGCCGGGACGGACCGGCTACCTGCGCTGGCGCACCACCCTGGGCGCGCATCACGCCGAGCGCACCGCCGCGCTGATGCGGGAGGCGGGTTTCGACGGCGGCACGATAGCAGCCGTGGCGGCGCTGCTGCGCAAGGAGGGGCTGGCCCGCGCCGCGCCTGACAGCGACGTGCAGGCGCTGGAGGATAGCGCCTGCCTCGTGTTTCTGGAGAGCTACCTGAGCCCGTTCGCCGACCAGCATCAGCCCGCCAAGGTCGCCGACATTCTCACCAAGACGTGGCGCAAGATGTCGCCCGCCGCCCAAACAGCGGCGCTGGGCATCGAGTTCCGGCCTGCGGTCCGCGCCCTGCTGGATACCGCCGGCGTCCTTTCCCCACGAGCCGGCGGCGGCGCGACCCCCTGAGGCCGGTCGACTCTCATTGCCCGCCTACCTGATCCTTGGTAGGTTACGCCGGTCATGCGCGGGCGCGCCCTCACCACCGGGTCGATCCCCTCTCTGAGTTGGTCGCTGGCCTGGCCGGTGATGCTCTCCATCTTCTTTCAGACCCTCTACCAACTGGTGGATGCATTCTGGGTCAGCCGCGTCTCGGACAGCGCCATCGCCGCGGTCACGGTGTCGCAGATCACCCTGTTCGTGATGATCTCCCTCACCATCGGCATCACGGTCGGGTCCGGCGTGGTGATGGCGATGAGCATCGGGCGGCGCGACATCCCGGAGGCGGAGCGGGTGATGGGCCAGTCGTTCGTGCTCAACTTCATCGCCGCAGCAGTGTTCACCACCATCTCCCTGAGCTTGCGCGGGAAGCTCCTGACACTGACCGGCGCCACCGGCGAAATCCTGCCCCTGGCGGTCGACTACTTCACCATCGTGGCCGGCGGCTCGGTGCTGATGTTCATCTTCTTCGCGGTGATCTTCGGGTTCAACTCGCAGGGCGACAACCGCACCGTCACCTGGCTGTTCGCGATCTCCACCACCATCAACGCCGCACTCGATCCGCTGCTGATCTTTGGCGGCCTCGGCATTCCCGCCCTCGGGCTGCGCGGCGCCGCCCTCGCCACCATCATCTCGCAACTCCTGCTGGTGATCGCGGGCATCACCCTGCTCCACCAGCGCGACATGATGGTCAAGTTCCGCTTCCGCAACCTGGTGTTCCGCCTCCACTCGGTGCGGCAGGTGTTGGCGATCGGCTTCCCCGCCGCGCTGACCAACCTGCTCAATCCGGCGGCACTCGCTGCGCTCAACGCCCTGGTGGCGCTGGCGTTCCTGGAGGCGGGGGTGGTGGGACTGTCGATCGGCTTCCGCATCGAGTTCTTCTCGTTCCTGCCGGCGATCGGGTTCGGCGTCGCGGCCATGGCGATGATCGGCCAGAACATCGGCGGCGGGCGCCCCGACCGCGCCCGCAAGTCCTATCACACCGCGCTGCTGTTCGCGTTCTGCATAGGCACGGCGGTGGGGCTGGCCGCGGTGCTCACCCGCGGCGCCGTTGTCGGCGTGTTTACCGACGATCCGGTCGTGTCGCGCTACACCCGCTCTTACCTGGCGATGATTCCGTTCACCTACGGCATCGTCGCCGCCCTGTTCGTGGTCGTGAGTTCGTTTCAGGGGCTGCGCAGGTCGTGGCTCGGGTTTGCCGTGTCGGCCACACGTATGGTGATCCTGGTCGGCGGCACCGTGCTGGTCACGCGCGCGGTCACGCCAGTCGGATCGATCACCGCCGTGTGGTGGACGATCGTGGCCGCCAACCTCGTTGCCTTCGTGTTCGGCTACCTCCTGCTCGGGCGGACGTTCCGCGCGGTGCTGAGTTCGCCGGCGCCGGCCGGGGGAGATTCGCGCCCCGGCGGTGGTCCCGGCAGCGGCGGTGGCGGCAACGGCCCGCCGGGAGACCCCACGCGGCCGCCTTCCGACGGCGTGCCCGGGCGCGACACCGCGGACGGAAGCGCCCGCGACGCAGTTCCACCGGCGATTCCCGCCGCCCCACCGCGCCAAGGAGGGAGCCATTAGATGATCATTCGCCGCTACGACCACCAGCGCGATCGCGACAGCCTGCTGCGGGTCTTTCGCGAAGTCGGCTGGGTCGGCAGGGAGAAGGAGAAGGAGCCGTTCTTCGACAGTTTTGCTAGTGCCAGCCGCGGCTTCGTCGCCGAGCATGACGGCGCCGCGGAGTGCGCGGTGCTGATGTTCAGCGGCATGCTGCGCTACCAGCAGGGCGAGCTGTCGTTTGCCGGGGTGGCCGGAGTCACCACCAGCCGGGTGGCGCGGCGGCAGGGGCTGGCGAGCCGTACCACGGCCACGGCGCTGGCCGACGCGGCGCTGCGCGGGGCCGCGCTCGCCGGGCTGGGTATGTTCGATCAGGGCTACTACAACCAGCTCGGCTTCGGGACCATGGCGTACGAGCACTGGGTGACCCTCGATCCGGCGACGCTGCGCGTGCCGGTGCGGGCGCGTCCGCCGGTGC
>JAKZWC010000441.1:0-8158 GCA_047515735.1 Spirochaetales bacterium
CTCTACACCCGTTGGGGGGACTGGTTCGGCGTGGCGGCGCTGATGGCGGGCCTGGCATTGCTTGCCGCCAGGGGCGTGCAACTGGCCGCGCACGGGCGGCGCCCGCGCCGTTGACACGGCCATCCCGCTGTAGGAAGATCACAACCGATTTCGTAGCCGCAGTCATGTCGGACAATTCCACACACGCCAAGATACTCATCGTCGATGACGAACCCATCAACCTCGAGTTGTTCGAGGTGATGCTGTCGCGGCTCGGCTTCGATGTCGCCATGGCCGCCGACGGCCGGCAGGCGCTCGAGCAGTTGGCGGCGGTCGACCCCGATCTCATCGTGCTCGACAACCTGATGCCGGGATTGTCCGGCTGGGAGGTCACCCGGAGGATCAAGAACGCCCCGGAGTACGCTCCGTACCGCCATGTGCCCATCATCATGTTCTCGGCCATGGATGAGATAGCCGATCGCATCCAGGGTCTGGAGTTGGGGGTGGACGACTACATCACCAAACCATTCAATTTCTCTGAGGTGCTGGCTCGGATTCGGGCCGTTCTGCATCGCCATGAACTCACCCGGCAACTGGCCCGGCGCGAGCATCGGCTGGGGATCATCGAGGCGCTCAACGAGTCGTTGATCTTCTTCTCGCAGCACGTAAGGCGGCCGCTGGAGGAGCAGGTGCGGCGGGTCGAGTGGCTGCAGCAGGAAGGGGACAACGATTCCCTGCTTGCGTTTGCGGCCACGGTGGCCGAGCAGTCGCAGGCGGTGCTGACGACGTTGAGCGAGCTCGAGGAGCAGATCACCGAGGTACGCGATCTGGGAGAACGCCTCAAGGAGGGAGACCTCAGCCTGGAGGAGTTGCAGACCCTGATTCATGACCGTCTGAGCGGCCATGGAGACGAGCCCGCTGGCGGCCGGTGATTGGGGGGACCGTCTTTTTCGCCCGTCCGCGTACCGGTTTCCGGCGCCCCATTGACGCTGGCGTCGCAATGGGCGTAAAGTTAGTGCAGCAGCGGGCGCACGCGCCCGGATTACGGCTTCCGGACAGGGTTTATACCTGTTGGACAGGGTTTGCACCAGTGGGACAGTGTTACACCAGTGGGACAGTTTGCACCGGTGGGACAGGATTCCACGGGAGTGAGTTTGTCGGAAAATGGTTGCCCATCGGAAAGGTCCGGTGAGTCCTGTCACACACACATCTTCTTATTAGACAAATGACGTATCGGCGGCCCTGTTTTCCGCCTGCGTTTCGCCCGATGTGCATCCTCCCCCTGGAGTCTTCGCCATGTCAGATGACCAAGATTCAATTTCCAAAGTAGAAGAATCGTCAGAACCGGCCGCCACCGCGGCCCCGCCGCTCGAGGCACCGCCGCCGGCGGTACCGGTCGAGCAAGACGTGCCACCGCCCCGTCGCAGCGAGATCAACAACGGCGAGCGACCGCCACGGCGCGGCCGCAAGCGGCGCCTGCGCGTGGAGTTGATCAAGGAGCCCGGCGAGAGCGCGGCACCGGCGGGCGTGAGCGAGCGCCCGGACTATGAACGGGAGCGTCCGGAGCGCACCCGCGGCCGGCGCGACGGTGACAGCAATTATTCCGATGGTCCCGGCCGCCGGCGCGGCCGAGCCCGAGGGCGTAACCTGCCGAGCAACAACATTCACAGCATAGAGCCCATTCCCACCGGCAACGAAGAGAAGCTGCACATCAATGAACTGTCGGTGAAGGCCATCACCGAGCTGCGCGAGATGGCGATCTCCCTGGGCGCCAACCAGGAGTCGCTGGTCCCGATGAAGAAGCAGGAGATCATCTTCACCATTCTCAAGCAGCACACCGAGCGCAACGGGGTGATCTACGCCCACGGCGCCCTGGAGATCCTGCCGGACGGGTACGGGTTTCTGCGCTCGCCCAATTACAGCTATCTGCCGGGCCCCGACGACATCTATATCTCGCCGTCGCAGATCCGTCTGTTCAACCTCAAGACGGGAGATACGGTCTCGGGCCAGATCCGTTCACCCAAGGAGCAGGAGCGCTTCTTTGCCCTGCTGCGGGTGGAGACCGTGAACTTCGACGAGCCGGCGGTGGCGCAGGCGCGGATCCCGTTCGAGAGCCTGACCCCGCTCTACCCGGATGAGCGGATCAACATGGAGACCAAGAACGGCGAGCCGGCCACCCGCATGATCAACCTGTTCTGTCCCATCGGCAAGGGGCAGCGCGGGCTGATCGTGTCGCCGCCGCGTGCGGGAAAGACGGTGATCATGCAGCGTATCGCCAACGCCATCACCGAGAACGACCCGGAGATCTTCCTCATCGTGCTGCTGATCGACGAGCGCCCCGAGGAAGTGACCGACATGCAGCGCAACGTGCAGGGCGAGGTGGTCTCGTCGACCTTCGACGAGCAGGCCACCCGGCACGTGCAGGTGGCCGAGATGGTCATCGAGAAGGCCAAGCGGCTCGTGGAGCATGGCAAGGATGTCGTGATCCTGCTCGACTCCATCACGCGTCTGGCGCGGGCCTACAACCAGACCGTGCCGACTTCCGGCAAGATCCTTTCCGGTGGTGTGGATTCGAACGCTTTGCACAAGCCCAAGCGGTTCTTCGGCGCGGCGCGCAACGTGGAGCACGGCGGCAGCCTGACCATCGTGGCGACCGCCCTGATCGAGACCGGCAGTCGCATGGACGAGGTGATCTTCGAGGAGTTCAAGGGCACCGGCAACATGGAGATCAAGCTGGATCGGCGGTTGGCCGACCGGCGTCTGTATCCGGCGGTCAACATCAACGCCTCCGCCACCCGCAAGGAGGAGCTGCTCCTGTCCGAGGAGGAGTTGGCCAAGATGTGGGTGCTGCGCAAGGTGATCGGACCAATGGACGAAGTCAGCGTGATCGAGCTGTTGCTGGAGCGAATGCGTCTGAGCAAGAACAACGAGGCGTTCCTCCGTTCGATGAACCCCACCGCCGTTGCCGACTAGCGCCCCGAAACCGGCGCCGGCCCCGCCGATCGTCGCCAGCGGCATCGGGCTGGTGGTCGACGGCGCGCGGATCCTCGACGACATCAGCATCTCCCTCGGCAGCGGCGAGCGTTGGGTCGTGTTGGGGCCCAACGGCAGCGGCAAGACGTCGCTGGTACGGTTGTTCTCCGGCTACGCCTATCCATCCGAAGGAACCTTGCAGGTGCTGGGCGAGCGCTTCGGGCGCACCGACCTGCGTCTGCTGCGGGCGCGCATCGGCTGGGTGCACAGCGACGTGCGCTACCAGATTCCGCCGTTCATGAGCGCCGCCGAGGTGGTGATGTCACGAGCTCGCGGCGGATTGGTGCTCTACGGGGACGTGCCGGCGGAGGCTCTGGCTCAGGCGCGCCGACAACTGGCGCTGCTGGCAGCGGACCATCTGGCGGGGCGCCGTTTCGCCACGCTCTCCACCGGCGAGCGCCAGCGGGTGCTGATCGCCCGGGCCCTGGCGCCGGACGTGGAGCTGCTGCTGCTCGACGAGCCCGCCATCGGGCTCGACCCCGCGGCGCGGGAGCGTTTCCTCGAGGATCTGGCGGCGCTGTTCCGGCGCCGGCCCGAGCTCACCGTGGTGTACGTGACTCACGACATCGCCGAGATCACCGCCGGCTACGACGGCGTGCTGGTACTGGATCGCGGGCGGACGGTGGCCCGCGGGAAGCCGCCCGAGGCGCTGACTCGGGTCACGCTGCAGGCGGTATTCGGTCCACGCTGTCGCCTGCATCGTCATGGCGACCGCTACGCCATCCGCTTCGTTCCGACCCCCGCTTCCGGTTGACGGCGAACAGCAGTCCCAGGAAAACGCCGAGCAGCGGCGGCAGGTAGTCGCCGAAGCGGGTGTACGGAGTATCCGTCAGCGGCCGGTACACCGGCACCTGCAGGCGTAGCCAGGTCGCCGTGAACAGCGGGGCAACATCGCCGATAACCCGGCCCCAGGGATCGATTGCGGCGGTCACCCCACCGTTGGTGGCACGGATCAGCACGCGCCGGTTCTCGACGGCGCGCAGCTTGGCAGCGACGAAGTGCTGGGTCTCCGCGGACACGGTTTGCGACCAGGCGTCATTGGTGAGGTTGATGAGCAGGTCTGCGCCGGCGCGGATGAAACGCCGGTTCAGATCGGGGAACGCATCTTCGAAACAGATCGGTGTCGCGAAGTGCATCAGGCCTCCGCTGCGCAGGGGCAGGGTGAAGATGGTGGCTTCGCCGCCGGGCACCCAGGTGGCGTGCAGCCCGATCACCTGGCTGAAGAAGTGGCGGATGGCCGGCAGCTCCCAGAACGGCACACTCTCCGCAAACGGGACCAGGTGCTGCTTGCCATAGTGCTCGAGTACCGCGCCGCCCGGCACCACCAGCATCGCGGCGTTCATGGCAGTCAAGGGATCTTCACTCACGATCCACGGCACGCCGGTAAGCAGCGGAACCTGGAGGCGGGGCAGCGCCGCCGGTGCCTGCGGCGGTGACGGGTCCGGGCCCTGAGGCGCCACCACCGCGTAACGCACGGCGGTCTCGCTCCACACCACCAGGTCGGGCGTTGCGCGCTCGGCGGCGATGCCCTCGGCGGTAAGCGCCTCGAGGGTGCGCATCGTGCCCTCGTCGTCGCCGCTCAGCCACGGGTTGGCGTTGTGCTGCACCAGCACCAGGTCGGCGCTGCCGGTCGCGGGAATCTCCCGTTTGAGGGCCAACGCGCCGTAGCCGAGGGCGGCGATCACCAGTAGCGCCACCACTGCGCTGCCGCGCCACAGGCGCGCCGGCACCGGCCGCCGCGGCTGCAGCAGCAGCTCGAGCCACTCCGCGGCGACACCGTTCACCATCGCCATCAGCAGGCACAGTCCCCACACGCCGGTTATCTCGACGAACTGCACCAGAGGGGTAATCGCATGCACCGGATACGCCACCAGGCCCCACGGGTAGCCCAGGTAGCCCGAGGACTTGAGGTACTCGTAGAGAGCCCACACCGCTGCCACGGCGAACGGCCGCCAGACGCGCGGCCCGCTGGCGGCGAAGCGCAGGACCGGCGCCAGCAACGCGTGGTAGCCCACGTAGGCGAGGGTAACTCCTCCCAGTGTCCATACCGAGAAGCTCTGGAAGAACAACAGCCAGAAGTTGCTCAGGACACTCGAGCAGGCGCCGAACAGCGCCCCCAGCCACGCGGCATGGCCATAGCTGCGGCTGCGGTAGAGCGCAACCAGCAACGGCGCAAGACATACCACGCCGAACAGCGGGCTGCCGAGTGGAAACAGGTCGTTCGGCAGTGCCAAGGCGAGAAGCAGAGCCGAGCAGACCGCCAGTGGCATGCCGCGTGCGAGCATCGAGCGCGATTATAGCGGCTCCGGCGGTAGCGTGCGCGGCGCAGCATGCCCGCCCGGCCAGGTGGGTTACGGCCACGGCCGTGGTTGGTCGGTTGCACGTGGGGCGGTAGACTCGGGCGGTGGGCGACGAACGGGGTGGGCAAGCGCATCCTCAGCCAGCCGCCGCGGATTCACCCCCGGAGATTCGGCCTTTGACGATGGCCGATCTCGCCGCCGCCGCCCGTCTGGACCGGTTGTGCTTTGCGCGTGGTATCGCGTTTCCGCGTGCCACCATTGCCGGGTTCATGCGGCATCCCGGCTACATCGGCTGGGGAGCGCAGTGCGGCACGCGGCTGGTAGCCCTGGCGATCGCTCTGGTGCAGCGGCGCCCCGCCGACGCGGCGGAAGCCGAAATCGTCACGCTTGACGTACACCCGCGCTGGCGCCGCCGGGGTCTCGGTCGCCAGCTGTTGCGCATGGCCGGTGCCGAGGCCATGGTGCGTGGTGCGCGCCGCGTGCGGCTGCACGTGGCCACCGATAACGTCGCTGCGCTGGCCTTGTACCGGGCCGAGGGATATCGTGTCACCGCTCTGGTGCAGGACTACTACGGTTCGGGCCGCAACGCGCTGGCGATGCTGCGATGAGGTGCGGGCGCGGCAGCCTGGTCCCGTGGGTTTGACGCGGCGCCGTTGAGCTCGGTCGCGAGGGTGGATGGAGCGCACCGAGTGGGCTATACTCGCGCTGATGGTGAACGGCCCGGTGCGCGACTGGTGGGACGACATCTGTACCCGCTGCGGTGCCTGCTGCCACCGGCGCGAGCGGGAGGCGGGCGAGCTGGTTGTCAAGAAAGACCAGCCGTGTCGATTTCTCGACACGGACAGCGACCTCTGCACCGTATACACGTCGCGCTTCAAGGAATGCGCCGAGTGCCGCCAGGTGACCCTGTTCCACGCCTTTTTCTCCCGCTACCTGCCTGAGGACTGCGGTTACGTGGAAAAGTTCCGGTTCTGGCAGCGTCCGAAGTAGCAGGTGCCGCCAGGGCGTGACCGTCTACCTGCGCAAGACCATGGTGGATGGCAGCACGCTGCTGCTGGAGTTCCGCTGCCGCGACCTGTCCGCCGCCGGCGTGTTCATTGCTGCCGACGATCTGGCGCTGTTCGATCTGGACGAGGAAGTGGAAGTGCTGCTAGGCACCGCGGGGGGACCCTTCGCCACGGCGCGGGCACGGGCGGTGCGCTCGGTCCGGTCGTTTGCCGCCAGCCGGGGGCTTACCGCCAGCGGCTTCGGCCTGGAGTTTCTCGATGGCGACGCCCGGTTTCTCGCTGCGATCGACTACCATCTCCGGGCAGCGGCGCGCCTCCGGGCCGCAGCGACGGATACGTTGCCGGAGACCGGACTCGAACCGGCACGGTCGGTCAGGACCAAGGGATTTTAAGTCCCCAGTGTCTACCAATTCCACCACTCCGGCGTGCGCGGGCAGCGCCACGAGGCGGTGTGAGTATACTTAACCGCCAGTCTGCCGGCGACGCCCTAGCGGACGCGGCTGCTGCGGCGGTCACTGCGCCGTGTAGCCGCCGTCCACCGGGATTGCCTGGCCGGTCACGAACGACGCCGCGTCGGAACACAGCCAGCTCACCAGGCGCGCCGTCTCCTCCGGCGTCGCGAAGCGTCCCATGGGGTAGCGGGCAAGCCGTTGCCGGCGCCAGGCGGGATCGCGCAGCAACGGCGCGGTCATGGCCGTGAGGCTGTGTCCCGGACACACGGCGTTGATTCGGATCTGGTGGGCGGCGTACTGCAAGGCGGCCGACTTGGTGAGTCCGACCACCCCGTGCTTGCTCGCGGTGTACGCCGCGTTGCCGGCAGACCCCGCGACGCCGTAGATCGACGCCACGTTGACGATCGCTCCCTGCCGCTGGCGCAGCATCTGCCGCAGTTCGGCGCGCATCGCGTGCCACACGCCGGTCAGGTTCACCGCCAGGGTGAGCTCCCATTCTTCGCTGGTGCACTCCATGGTGCCGCCGCTGCGCAGCACCCCGGCGCTGTTTACCGCCCAGTGCAGTTCGCCGTAGGCGGTCACCGCCGTGCTCACCGCCTGTTCCACCTGCGCGGGATCGCGCACGTCGCAGCGGGCGAAGCTGGCGCGGCCGCTGGCGGCCGTGACCCGGCGCACCGTATCTGCGCCGCCCGCGGCATCGGCGTCCGCGACCACTACCGCCGCACCCGCCGCGGCCAGTTCCAGGGCGCAGGCACGGCCGATACCAGATCCCGCGCCGGTCACCAGCGCCACCCGCCGCGCGCCTTCCGCCATCACTACTACCTCCAGGGCGCACCGCCGGGCCATCCCCGCACCGCAGCGTGACGGTACCCCCCATTCCACCCTATCATTGTCGCCATGTACCACCGAGGCGGCGGCATGGGTTACCTGATGCGCCATGGCGACGAGAGCGCGCGGCCCACGGTAAGCCGGGAGTTGCTGCGGCGGGTGCTGGGCTACGCCCGACCGTACCGGGGCAGAATCGCCCTGCTGCTGCTGAGCATCCTGGCGACCATCGGCCTGGGGTTGCTCACGCCACTGATCTTCCGCGACCTGATCGACCGCACCCTGCCGGCGGGGGACTTGGTGCGGCTCAACCTGCTGGCCGGGGCGCTGGTTACCATTCCCGTTGCCGGCGCGGTGTTGCGCATCTGGCAACGTACGCTGGACGCAGCCATCGGCTCCGGAATCATCTTCGATCTCCGGTGCGCCCTGTACGCGCATCTGCAACGCATGTCGTTGCGCTTCTTCACCGCCAACAAGAGCGGCGAGCTGGTGAGCCGGCTCAACAACGACGTGATCGGCGCGCAGAATGCGGTCACCAACACGATGGTCGACCTCACCACCA
>JAKZWC010000442.1:0-3672 GCA_047515735.1 Spirochaetales bacterium
CGCTTCTGGCAGGTGGTGGCAGCGGCGGCACCCGACTATCGCCGCCACCAGGTCTGGCTGCAACGCCATCACCATGACTGTCAGTTCTGAAATCCGCGGAACCCCGGCCGGTCGGCTTGCGCGCCGGTCGACGATACCACATAATCGCAGCTCGATATGGCTACCCAGGCAGCACCACGGGTGCGCGCCGTAACCCTCGGCATGGCTCCCAGCTTCGGCTTCGGCGACCGCATCGGGCTCGCCACCGCCGGCCATGTAGCGGCAATGCAGCGCGCCGGCGCGGGCATCGAACCTATATTCGCCCAGCAGTCGATCCGCGAAATGGAGCGTACCAACCGCTCACCCGCACAGGTGATGGCCGATGCTCTCGACGGCATGGTCGGCAGCGCCTGGGGCGGCGCCACCGGCGCCGACGCCGACCATCTCAAGACCGTGGCCGACGTCGACGCTACCCATGCGGCCGGCTACACCTTCTACACCATCGATCCCTCCGACCACGTCGACGAACATGCCGACAGCTACGACGACGCGACCCTCCGCGCCAAGTTCGGGGCGATACGAAACGAGAGCGAGTGGTTCGATCGCTATTGCGGCCGCGGAATCTCGTGCGGTGCGGTTACGGTGCAGCTCGACGAGACGGCGTGCATGCGCTGCGCGGTGAAGTATGGCCGCGCCATTCGCCACGCGCTGATGCTGGGAGAGCATATCCGCGCCGTCAACGAGGCGGCCGGCACCGACTACGAGATCGAGCTCAGCGTGGATGAAACCGAGCAGCCCACCACGCTGGCGGAGCATTACATCGCTGCCGACCTGTGTCTGCGCAGCGGGATGAAGCTGGTGTCTCTGGCGCCGCGCTACATCGGCGATTTCGAAAAAGGAGTCGACTACAAGGGGGACGTGGCCGCCCTGGAGCAGTCGCTGCGGCAGCACGCGGCCATCGCCGAGGCGCTCGGCCCTTACAAGCTGTCGCTGCACTCCGGCTCGGACAAGCTGGCGATGTATCCCGCGTTCGCCCGCGCCAGCGGCGGGCGCTTCCACGTCAAGACCGCGGGCACCAGCTACCTGGAGGCGTTGCGGGTGGTGGCGCGCCACGACGAGGCGCTGTTTCGCCGCATCATCGAGTTCGCTCGCGGCCGCTACGATACCGACAAGGCTACCTACCACGTGTCGGCGACGGTGGCGGGGGTAGCGCCGGCGAGGGAGATCAGCGACCCCATGGAGCTGGAGCACATCTACCTGGAGCTGTGGGAGCGGGTGCCGCCGGGCAAGGGATTTACCCAGCCAGGACGCCAGATCCTGCACTGCACCTTCGGTTCGACGCTGCGCGACGCGGAGTTCGGTCCCGCGATCGTGGGGCTGCTGGAGGCTCATCCCGACACCTACTGTGAGGTGTTGGCGGACCATTTCGCACGCCACTTGGCGGCGCTGCGCGCTGGGCTCGGCTGAGCCCGGCATGACGCCGAAGGGCGTCGCATGATCAGTCCGGCGTTAGTCATCACGATCGCCGTCCAGTTCGCCTGCCAAGCCTTCAAGGTGGTCTATTACTCGATCCGCCATCGGCGCCTGGAGGCGGCGCGCTTAATCTCCACCGGCGGCATGCCGAGCGCCCATTCCGCCTTCGTAGCCGCGTTGACCGTGTCGATGGGCTTGGTCGAGGGCTGGGGCTCGGGCGTATTCACCGTGGCGGTGGTGCTGGCGGCGATCGTGGTGTTCGACGCGATGCGCCTGCGCCGCACCGTCGACCGCCACAGCCAGCTGTTGCAGGAACTGGTCACCCTGTTGCCAGAGGACCGCCGCAGCTTCAATCCGGCGGTCGTAGGGCACACCGTAGGCGAGGTGGTGGTCGGCGTGGTGACCGGCGCGGTGCTGGCGCTGGTCGCCTATCTGCTGTTCATCGCCTGAATTACGGGAGTCGGGGGCGTCACAGGTCCCCGCTCAGACCGGTATTGGTCACGCGGTAGAGTTCTCCACCACCGAAGGTCACGTACAGGACCCTGCGGCCCGCTTCGGCGAAGGTACAGTTGGTGGGCTGGTCGGCCGGTGTCGGATGAGTCGACAGCACCCGGCCGGAGGCTTCGAACACGTAGACCATCGGTCCCGGCCCACGCTGATGGTTGCCGGCGGTGGCCACGATCAGCCCCTCCGTGGTGCGGGTCATGCCGTCCACGCCGCGCGCATCGCCGAAGTCGTGCAGCACGCGCCGCTCGCCGAGGCTGCCGGCGGCGGCGATGGGATAGGCGCGGAGCTGGCGCCGCTGATCCGGGCGGTGCGGGCTCTCGGCGACGTAGAGCTCGCTCTCGTCGGCGTTCAACAGGACCCCGTTGGGGCGGTTGGTGTCGAACGTGACGCGCACCGCCTCCCCTCCCGGATCGACCCGGTATACCGACTCGTGGTCCAGGTGCATGGGACGTTCGCCGTAGTTCGGGTCGCTGAACCAGATCCTGCCCGATGCCGATTGTGCCAGATCGTTGGGCTCGTTGAACGGCGCGCCGGCGAAGTGGTCGGCGATCACCTCCGTCGGCGCGCCGGCGACGTAGCGCACCACGCGGCGGCCGCCGCCTTCACAGGCCAGCAGGCCGCCGCCGGGAGCGCGCAGCATGCCGTTGGCGCGGCCGGTGTCCTCGCGCCACACCACGCGCTCGCCGCTGTCCGGGTCGTAGCGCCAGGTACGGCTGGCGCCGATTTCCGAGTAGAACAGATGACGGCCGTCCCACACCGGTCCCTCGGTGATGTAGTCGTGATCGAATACCAGTTCCCAATTCCAGCTCATGCTTGTCCTCCCTGGCGGCCCGGCGCGACCACCGCTTCGGCGCGGCGCTCCACCATCTCCCGTTCCATCGCCTGCGGGTAGCGCGGCGCCGGCTCGCTCACCGTGGTGAGCGCCTGCGCCAACTCGGCCTCGAGCCGCCAGCCGGCCGCACCCAGATTCTCCGCCAACTGGGTGGCGTCGCGGGCACCGACGATGGCCGAGGTGATGCCCGGCCGTTCCACCACCCAGCGTAGCGCCACCTGCGCCGGCGTGCGGCCGGTCTGCGGCGCCCGCTCCAGCAGCAGGCGCAACGTGGCGTCCGCCGACGGCGCGAAGAAACGGCCCGGGTAGGCCCACCCGTCCGCCGAGCGGGAACCCTCCCGCACCTGCATGCCGGGGCGGTAGCTGCCGCTCAGAAAGCCGCCGGCCAGCGGCGCCCACACCGCCACGCCAAGGCGCTTGTAGGAGCACAGCGGCAGCAGCTCCAGCTCGATGTCACGCACCACCAGGCTGTACTGCGGCTGATAGCACTCGAAGCGGGCGAGGCCGGCGTGGTCGCTGAGCCACAGTGCCTCGCTCAGCCGCCACGCTTCGTAGTTGCTGCAGGCGGGGTACCGCACCTTGCCCTGTCGCACCAGGGTGTCGACGGCGTGCAGCATCTCCTCCAACTCCGTTTCGACGTCTACGTGATGGATGTAGTAGAGGTCCACCCAGTCGGTCCCCAGGCGCCGCAGGCTGTCGTCGACGGCGCGCATGATGTGCACCCGCGACATCCCGGAATCGTTGACTCCGCCCCCCATGGGATTGAAGAACTTGGTGGCCACCACCACCTGATCGCGGCGCCCGCCAAGAGCCTTGCCCAGCAGCCGCTCCGACTCGCCGCCGGCGTAGGAGTTCGCCGTGTCGAAGAAATTCACCCCCGC
>JAKZWC010000443.1:0-4460 GCA_047515735.1 Spirochaetales bacterium
GCCTTGTTGCGGCGCGCGCAACGAGCTGTCGCGGGAGCGGCCGGCGAGCGCAGCCCGCTCGCCGAGGACAATCTCGCCGAGGACAATGTGGCGGCGCGTCTTGGAATCATCCTCGGGGCTGCGGCCGCGGCCGGACGCGACAAGCTGACCCTGCTGTGCGGCCCGGAGCTGGCGAGTTTCGGCGACTGGGTGGAACAGCTCATCGCCGAGAGCACCGGCAAGGAGGGCCGCGGCATCGTGCCGGTGGTCGGCGAACCGCCTGGGGTACCAAGCGAGTACGGCACCGACCGGCTGTTCGTGTGGCTGCGTCACGGGGCGGATCAGGCCGCCGCGGACATCGCCCAGGGCTTGCGCGCGGCCGATCAGCCACTCGTCACCCTGCAGCTCGACGATCGTTACGATCTGGCCGCGCAGTTCTTCATCTGGGAAATGGCGACGGCGGTCGCCGGCGCGCTGCTGGGCATCAACCCGTTCGACCAGCCGAACGTGGAGGCGGCCAAGGTGCAGGCGCGGCAGATGGTGGCCGCCTACCACACCGAGGGCCGCCTGCCGACGGAGCAGCCGGCGCTGCGCGCGGAGGGGTTGGCGCTCTACGGCGAAGTGCACGGGAGCACGCCGGCGCAGGCGCTGGCCGGCTTCCTCGACGCGGCGCCGGCCGGCTCCTACCTGGCGGTACAGGCCTACGTGCCGCCCACTCCGGAGACCGACGCCGTGCTGCAGGCGCTGCGCCGTGCCGTACTTGCGCGCACCGGTATGGCCACCACAAGCGGCTACGGCCCGCGCTTCCTGCATTCTACCAGGCAACTGCACAAGGGCGACGCCGGCCGCGGCCGCTGTCTGCAGATCGTTACCGCCAGCGTGCCCGACCTGCCGATCCCGGATCGGGCCGGGGAGCCGGCCGCGGCGCTGAGCTTCGACGTGCTGAAGCAGGCGCAGGCGCTCGGCGACCGCCAGGCGCTGGTCGCGGGCGGCCGTGCGGTGCTCACCATTCACTTGACGGGCGACCCGGCGCCGGCGCTCGGGAAGCTGACGGAAGGTATCTGATGGCGATCGAGCGGGCGGCGGGCCTGGGCTGGGGCGTAGTGGGTTGCGGCGACGTGGTGGAGCACAAGAGCGGGCCCGCAATCGGCCACGCGCCGCGTAGCGACATGGTGCTGGTGATGCGCCGTGACGGCGCCGCGGCGCGTGACTTTGCGCGGCGCCACGGGGTCGCCAGGTGGACCGGCGCTGCGCAGCAGGTAATCGACGACGATGCCGTGGACATCGTCTACGTGGCGACACCGCCCAGCTCCCACCTCGAGTACGTGCTGGCCGCGGCGGCGGCCGGCAAGCACGTGCTGGTGGAGAAGCCGATGGCGATGAACGCCGCCGAGGGCCGCGAGATGGTGGCGGCCTGCGCTGCCGCCGGAGTGGAGCTGTTCGTGGCGTACTATCGCCGCTTCTGGCCGCATATCCTGCGGCTGCGCGCGCTGCTGGCGGAAGGGGTGATCGGCCGGCCGCTGCTGGGCGTGGTAGACGTCTCATGGGATGACGTCGCGGGCCGCCGCCGGGCAGGTACCCGCGCGTGGCGCGACGATCCCGCGGTCGGCGGCGGTGGGGGGTTCGTGGACATCTGCAGCCACCGCATCGACCTGCTGGTATGGCTGCTGGGACCGGTCGCTGCGGCGCATGGGGTGGCGACGCGCTTCGATCGTGACCTCGAGGTTGAGCAGATCGCCGCGGCGGTGATGCGGATGGAATCGGGCGCGCTGTGCAGCGTGATCGGCGATTTCCATAGCGCCCGCGACGTTGACCGTTTCTTCATCGGCGGTGAGCGCGGCCGCGTTACGGCCGACCCGCTCGACGGCCATGCGCTTACGCTGGAGACGGTGAACGGGACCGAGGAGTTGCGCTTCAGCCGGTTGGCGGCACCGCACCTCGGCCTGGTGCGCCACATCGAGGCGGTCCTGCTCGACGGCGCGGTCAACCAGATCCCGGGGACCCACGGGGTGGTTACCGAGACGGTGCTCGATACCGTGCGCTCCGCGGTGGTCCTGGCGCCGTCGCGCTGAGTACCGAGTGCCGTGCGGTGCCCGGTGACGCCTTGGTCAGGAAGGAACGATGCTGAGGTCCGCTACCAGGAACACCAGGACCGCCGGCAGGTAGAGCACCGAGGCCCGCAGCAGCAGACGAGAGCTGCCCCGGTCGCGCCGGCGCGCAAAGCGGATTCCGGCGGCTAGATAGAGGGTCCCCGCCAGCACACACCCCGCCGCGTACCACGGGCCGGCGACTCCCACCGCCGCCAGCAGCAGCGACACCGGGATCAGGACGACGAGAAATACAATCACCTGAGCGGCCAGGAAGTTGCCGCCGGTACCCACAGCCCCGGCCATCCGCAAACCGGCATCGCGGTACTCGTCGCGGAGGGCCCAGGCGATGGCGTAGAAGTGGGGATGCTGCCACAGAAACAGGATTGCAAACAGGACCCAGGCTCCGCTCCCCAGCCCGCCGCCGGTCGGGTCGGCGGCGGACCAGCCGATGAGCGGCGGCAGGGCACCGGGAATGGCGCCGAGCGGCGTGTTGAGCCACGAGTATCGCTTCAGCGGCGTGTACACGAACAGATAGAGCGCCGCCGCGAGCAGGCCGATCAGGGCCGGCAGCGCTCCGCCGCGCCACAGCAGCAGCGCGGCGCCGGCCGCGGTCAGCAACACCCCGAACCAGACCGCGGCCCGAGGCGTTACCACTCCCTGCGGCAACGCCCGCCGCCGGGTGCGAGCCATGCGCGCGTCCACATCGCGCTCCAGCACGTTGTTGAGCACGCCGGCGCCCGCACTCACGAGCGCGGTACCGATCACCACGGCAACGAGGATGGCGTCGACCGCGGCGTTGCCGGTCGCCGCCCAGTAGCCCAGGGAAGTGGTCGCCGCGACCAGGAGCGCGATGCGTCCCTTGATCAGCGACCCGAGGGCACGCAGTGGCATCGTTACGAGGCGCCGCGCACGGTGCCCAGGTGCGCCGCCGGCCGCACACCGGCAGTCAGTCCGGCGGCCCGCCGTGCTGCAGTCCCGGGGCTTCCGGCGGGTAGCGGCAGGCACCGCAGCAGGCACAGCAACGTTGCGGCGAACAGCGCCGCCCCGACCAGCACGTGGAGGCTCGCTACCAGCGGCGAACGTACGGTGAGCACCGTCAAGGCACCGAGCGTCCCCTGCACCAGCACCAGCCAGTTGACCCAGGTCAGCATCCATCGGACCGCACCGTAGGCGGGACGCCGCCGCAGGTCCAGGTTGGCCGCGATCACCACGGCGGCGGTCGCCGCCGCTCCCAGGCGGTGGAGGAAGTGAACCACCACCTGTCCCATGGAAACCGGTTCCAGCAGTAACTGAAAGCGCGTGGCGTTGATCGCGTTCAGCATCCGCTCGTCGAAGCGTGGGATCAACTGGCCACCCATCAGCGGAAAATCGGGGATCGCCAGTCCCGACTCCGTATGCCGCATCAGTGCGCCGAGCAGCAACTGCAGAAACACGACGGCCGGCAGCAACGCGACCGTGGCACGCAGCGGCGGCGCCTGCGGCTGCGCGGCCCGCCGCCGCCACTCGTGCGAATGTGCGTAGGCGATGACGATCAGCAGCAGGAACAGACTCTGGGCCAGCACCGCGTGGGTTACCGATATCGGCGTCGGCAACAGCAGCAGCACCGTCAGTCCGCCCAGCGTGCCCTGCACGATGATCGACGCCACCGCGACCCACGCCAGGATCCGCAGCCAGCGGCGCGGTTCCCGCCGGGTGAACACCAGCGCCTGCACCACGACCAGCAGGCCGACGGCGGCCGCTACCATCCGGTGGGAGTGTTCGTACAGGATCCCGCCTACCATCGGCGGGAACAGGGTCCCGTAGGAGAGCGGCCAATCCGGCACCGCCAGGCCCGAGCCGGTGCTGGTGACCAGACTACCCACGAAGATCAGCGCCAGGGTGGCGCCAGCGGTGGCTGCGGTCAGCAGCCGCACCGCAACTCGAACAGCATTGTCATTGTAAGAGGATTCCTCGGTCGCGGCGGCGGATCGCAGACCCGCCCGACCCGATACCAGCATGCCGCGAATGGGGAAGAACTACAACAGCCGTCGCAGGCCGGTACAGGGCGGTCAGGGCGGCAACCGACCCGGCAGGCGCGGCGTCGATTCAGGTGAATTGCCCCGTTGGCCGGTGGTTCCCGGTCAGGCGCCGCGGTACAGAGCGGCGATACGCGCGGCGATGGGGTCCCAGTCGAGTTCCCGCGTGCGCGCCAGGGCGGCGGCGCGGGCGGCGTCCAGGTCCAGCGAACGCGCCTCGTTCAGGGCATCGGCGAGGCCGTCGGCAGCGTGCGGATCGTAGAGCAGGCCGCTGCCGCCCGCGACCAGTTCCGGCAGACAGCCGAGGCGCGGCACGATGAGCGGCTTGCCGAAGCCCAAGGCCTGGATCGCCGAACCGGAGGTCAGCACCGTCGAG
>JAKZWC010000444.1:0-2952 GCA_047515735.1 Spirochaetales bacterium
TGATCAACAAGCAGCATCCGCGCGCCGATCTTCTGGTCAAGCTGTTCGACTATTTCTATTCAGCGGAAATGATCAACCTGGCGACCTGGGGTGTCGAGGGAGAGACACACCAGGTTGCGGCCGATGGCAGCCGCCAACTGCTGCCCTTGTTCGTCGACCTGTACCGGGCCGGGGACAACGAATGGCTGAGTCACGTGCACAAGGGATTCGGGTTGAACGATGGCTGGGGCTTCAATGCGCAGGTGGAGCGGCCGCAGCCGGCCTCCGAGAACGGCAGCTACGTGGAGTCCACCTATCTCGATTTTACCGCGCGCAACTACAACGCCGACAACATCTTCCCGAACGAGTTGGTGCCGGAGGTGCTTACCACCATGGAAGATCGCGATTTTCGCAAGAACGCGATGGCACCGATCGAGACGTTGATCGACGAGAACGTGCTCAAGTTCATCACCGGCGAGAAGAGTTTTTCGGAATGGGACGACTTCATCGCCAGCATCAAGGGGATGGGCAAGTACGAGCAGGTGCTGGCGACGATGAACAGTAGCTGGCAGGAGATCAGAAAGGACTAGGGCCTCAGCGTGGAGTTTGCAGGCTGACCGGGCCTGCAGGCTCCGCTGCTGCTGCCGAGAAATGCTGATGGAACAGTTGTTGCGGGTGGACTATCCATCCCTGGTATCGCGTGCGGACCTGCGCTACGACGCGCCGGTCGAGGCTGCCGTCGCGGGACAGCCGATCGGCAACGGCGTGATGGGGACGTTGGTCTGGACCACCCCCGGTGCGGTGGCGATGCAGATCAATCGCTGCGACGTCCTGGCGGTCGACAAGAACCACTCGGGCAGTCGCGAGGACGCGGCCGACTACTGCGGCGGCTGTGGCGGCTTGACGGTCGACGTCGGCGGGCGCCCGTTCCGCGGCGGTCCGCGGTTTCGCCAACACCTTTCCCTGTATCGGGCGGAGTGTACGGTGCATGGCGAGGACGTGACGGTACGCTGCCTGGTATACGCCGCGGCCGATCTCCTGGTGCTGGAGGTGGAGGATGCCCGCGCCGACCCGCGGCCGATACGTCTGTCGCTCTCGATGTGGCGGGATCCGGTCTCGAAGACGGCGGGGCATACCGCTTCCCACGGCTTCCAGGTCCGCTCGCAAACGGTGTTCCTGGAGCAGCAGTTCATCGAGGGAGACTACTTCTGCGGCAGCGCCGTCGCGCTGCGGGCGAGCGGCGGCGCGGTACGGATCTCCGAGTCGGGTGCCACCGAGCGCGTGATCGAGCTCGCACCCGGACGGGGCAGGAAGCTGGTGCTGCTGGCAACCGCCGCCTCCTGGAATGCCGGCGCTGACCTGCGCCGGACCACGGAGCGGGTACTACGGCAGGCCGCGGGCCAGACCTACGAGGAATTGGCCACGGAACACCGGCGCTGGTGGGAGCGGTTCTGGTCACGGACCTTCGTCCGGCTCCGCAGCGACGACGGTGTCGCCGAGTTCATGGAGAGCGTGCGCACTCTCCAGCTCTACTACCTGGCCAGCACGTCGCGCGGCGCGCTGCCGCCGAAGTGGAACGGATCGCTGTTCTCGGTGGACGGCGATACGCGCTCCTGGGGATCGCAGTTCTGGGTATGGACCACCGAGATTTCATACTATCCGCTGCACGCTGCAGATGCGGGAGAGCTGGCCCAACCGTTCTTCGACATGTACGTGAAGCAGCTACCCGACGCGTGCCGGGCGGCACGGCAACGCTGGGACGCCGGCGGCGCGTTTTTTTTGGAAGCCGGACCGTTCGATGGCCCGGTGGTGCTGCCGACAGCGGCGGCGCGCGAGTTTCAGGATGTGTACCTGGGCCGGAAGCCGAGCTCCGAGCTGTCCCCCGAAGCGCGCGCTCGCGGCCTGTTCGAGTGCGGTCTTTCGCAGTTGGCTGACGGCAGAGAGCCGCCGCACATCGACGCGGGGCGGTATTCCTACTGCAGCCACATTGCGTCCTCGGGCAGCGAGATCGCCGTGCACGCCTGGTGGCGCTACCGGTATTCCGGTGACACCGAATGGCTGGCGACCCATGCCTATCCGCTGCTCAGAGAGACCGTGGAGTTCTATCGCCACCTGGCCCGGAGAGACGCGGACGGCGTCTATCACCTGTATGGCCTCAACCAGCACGAGGGATACTGGGGAGTGAACGACGGCATCACCGACCTGGCTGCAATCCGCGGCACCGCTCCGCTGGCGATTCGGGCGGCGGAGATCCTCGACCGGGATCCGGAGTTGCGACTGAAGTGGCAGGACCTGCTCGACAACTTGGCTCCGTATCCGATGGGACGCGATCCCGATGCGGTGGGCCGGGCCGCGGACGATATCTGGGCGGTGGGACATCGCGGTGCCTCGTCCCACGTGCAGCCCGATCCGGCCGAGGGGCTGATGTGGCCGATATTCCCATTCGAGGACTGGACGCTCGAGACGCATGACCCGCGAACGGATGCGATCGCTCGCAAGTTCGCAGCCGGCAACACCATGCGGGTGAGCCTGCTCACGGGCGAACCCTGGGGCGACGCCATCTACGGCAGCGCGACGCGTACGCCCATCGTGGGCAGCAGGACCGGACGCGGCGCCGACCTGCCGCTGATCCTGGCGAGCTACTATCACCACATGAGTCGTGGGGGATCGCCGGGCCGGCCGTTGCCGAACGGCCTCAGCCTCTTCGAGGGGCCTACGGCGCAGTCGATCGAGCACCTCGGCGCGATCAGCATGGCGCTCAACGAGGCGTTGCTGCAGAGTGTTTCGCCGCGTCCGGGAGATCCGGAAGTGATCGCCGTGTTTCCGGCTTGGCCCAAGACCTGGGACGCCTGCTTTCGGTTGCTCGCCCGCGGCGGCTTTCTGGTGAGCAGTGCGATGCGCAACGGCAGCGTGACGTTCGTCGATGTCGAATCGCGGCGCGGCGAGCGCTGCCGGCTGCGCAATCCCTGGGGG
>JAKZWC010000445.1:0-6569 GCA_047515735.1 Spirochaetales bacterium
GTCGTGACGAATTTTCGTAACGAATCTGTCGCAACGAATTGTGCGGCCGCGGGAACCACGACCCGCGCCGCGCCGTCACGGGTTACCGAGCGGTCCGCTGCGCAAACACTACTATCGCCCATCCGCTGTGCGGAGTCAAGCCGTGCGGCTCTCCCCGACCACCGCGCCACGACGGCCGCCGCAGGCGTAGTGCGCCGCGGTTCAATTCGGCGCCGTAAACCGGGCCCGTACCGGTAAACTCAGGAGACGCTGCAGCGCAGCCGCCACGCCGTCCACATCGGTGGCCGAGAACCAGAGTACGTTGGGAAAGCGCCTAAAAAAGGTGAGCTGGCGCTTGGCGAAGCGACGGCTGTTGCGCTGAATCAAAGCGCGGCGCGCTTCCGGCGACACCTCGCAGAAGAACTCGGCGTAGCCGATGCTGCGCATTCCGGGAGTGCCGGAGTGGTAGCCGCGGGCGCACAGCGCCGCCACCTCGGCGGCCAGCCCGGCGGCGAACATCTGTTCCACGCGGCGGTCGATGCGGGCATACAGTTCCGGCCGCTCGCGCTGCAGCCCGAGGGTGAGCACCGTGTAGTCGCAGCGCACCGCATCCGGGCTGCGAAACGACGACAGCGGCTGCCCGGTAAGCCGGTGCACCTCCAGGGCACGCACGATGCGGTTGGTATCCCCGACGGGAAGCCGGGCGGCGGTGGCCGGGTCATGGAGCGCCAACTCCCGGTGCAGCGCCGCCGCTCCCTCCTTTCGTGCTCGTTCCTGCAGCTCCCTGCGCAACTCCGTGTCAGCCGTCGGCGCCGACGACAGGCCGTGCAGGAAAGACCACAGGTAGAACGCCGCGCCACCGGCGACTACCGGCGTCCCACCGCGTCCGCGTATCTGGTGCACCAGCCGTTCGGCAGCGCGAACGAAGCCCCCGGCGGTGAACTGGGCGTCCGGATCTACCACATCGATCAGGTGATGCGGCAGCGACCGGCGCAACCGCAGCGACGGCTTCGCCGTCCCGATATCCATGTGACGATAAACTTGGCGCGAGTCCGCGTTTATCACCTCGGCGCGGCACGCCGCCAAGTGCGGAGCCAACTGCTCCAACAGTGCCGACTTGCCCACCGCTGTCGCGCCCAACAGCAGCACGACCGGAGGACGAGGCGGATTCGGCGACAAGCTGCTACCGTTCGATCTGGTATTTCACCTTCTTGGTGAGGATCTGCTTGATGGAGGTGGAGACTACCTTGCCCCTGTTGGCTTCCACGTCTTCGTCGCCGGTGATGGTAAGCTGGTGCGCGCGGCGAATGGTGGCGGCCGACAGTTCGTACCGGTTGTCGACGTTTCCAAGGAGCAGAGAGAGCGGAAGAATCACGCCGTGAAATATACTTGTTTCCACTCGGATTGTATATTGTCGCGCGTGGCGTGGCCGGCGCCGCAGCGCTTGACCTGCCGGCTGCTCCGGGGCCACCGTTACCTGTGCGGCCCACTGTTTGCGGGCAGGGCGTTGCAGCGGTCACGGCGCGCGCGCCCATACGGGGACATACGACGTTGAAGGTGCTTGTTACCGGCGCGGCCGGGTTCGTGGGCTCCCACCTCTGCGAAACGCTCAGCGCGGACGGCCACGAGGTGGTGGGCGTGGACTGTTTCGACGAATACTACTCGGCCCGGCTGAAGCAGCGGACCGCTGCGGAACTGCGTGAGACGGGAGTCAGGATGATTCCCTGCGATCTTGCCACCGACGAGTTGCCGCGCCTGATTCCGGAGACCGCGGCGGTGTTTCACCTGGCGGCACAACCCGGCATATCTGCCGCGGTCGGGATGCCGGTCTACGTCCGCAACAATATCGTAGCAACTCACGCGCTGCTGGAGACCTGCAGCAACTGGCGGCAGCCTCCGCTCTTCATCTTCGCTTCCACCTCCTCCGTGTACGGCAAGCGGGCCACCTCGCCGGAGACCGCTGCGCCGGAGCCGACGTCCTACTACGGCGTCACCAAGCTCGCCGCGGAGCAACTCGCACTCGCCTATTGCCGGGAGGGCAGACTCCCCGTCTGTGCCGTGCGGCTCTACTCCGTCTACGGCCCGCGAGAGCGACCCGACAAGCTGTTTACCAAGCTCATTACGAGCCTGTTCATGAAGCAAGAATTCCCGCTGCACGAGGGGAGTCGGGAACATCGGCGTTCCTTCACCTACGTCGGAGACGCGGTTGCCGGGCTGGTGAGCGTATTCGCACAGCGCAGCCGCAGCGTTGGCGAGATCTTCAACATCGGCTCGGACATCGAGCGAACGACCGGCGACGTGATCGATACCGTGGAGAGGATCGTCGGCAGGAAGGCGCGGCTGCGTATCGTACCGCCGCGTCCGGGCGACCAGCTCGAGACCCGGGCGCGCATCGAAAAGGCCAGGGAGCTGCTCGGCTACGCCCCCCGGGTGGCGCTGGTGGACGGGCTCGAACGGCAGGTCGCCTGGTGCCGGAAGAACCTGCTGCACTACGGCGAGTAGCGACCTGCCGGTAAAAGCCGATAGCCAGGCGGGCAGGAGACGCCGGGCAGTGACTCATGGCTCGACCGTCGCGACAACGGCCGTCGCCACCTGGAACTGATCCAGCACCGCGGTGTCCAGCACCAGGTCGGCGTGCCGGTAGTTGTCGAAGTCGATGTCGTACAGGGTGAGGTAGCGCCCGCGGTCCTGGGTGTCGCGCGCATTCATGGCCGCCAACGCCGTCGCGTAGGGAACGCCTTCGCGCGCGGCGATACGCCGCGCCCGCACCTCCGGCGCCCCCGCCAAGTACACTTTCAAGTCCGCATCCGCCAGCAGCCAGATGGCGAGCCGAGAGCCGAGCACGCAATCGCCCGCCGCCGCCGCCGCCAGCTGGCGCCGGTCCAGGGTGCGGTCGATGGAAGGATCGGCGGCCGCGCGCCGGTGCAGCTCGGCGAAGCTGACCCCGTACTCCAGCGCCAAGTCCCTGAAGGTAAAGTTGATCAGTCGCAGGCCGAGCCGCTCCGCCACCAATCGAGACACGGTGGAGTTCCCGCATCCGCTCTTGCCGGACACAGCGATGCGCATCACTCGACGTTCCGCAGGTGCTCTCGAATGCGCTCGATAGCTGCCTTGGCCCGCACCGCCGCGGCACTCATGGCATAGGCGGTACCCTTGGAGGCGATCGTGTTGACCTCGCGCATCATCTCCTGGCTGATGAATTCCAGCTTCTTGGCCCGCTCGCCGGCACCAAGGGCGTGGCGGAATGCTGCCAGGTGCCCGCGCAACCGCACCAGCTCTTCGTTGATGTCGGCCTTGGCCAGGACCGCGGCCAGCGCCGCAACCATGCGCCCCTCATCCACGGGTTCCGCAAGCAGCTCGCGTACCCGCGCCGCCATGGTGGCGTGCATGCGCTGCGCCGCCTCGGGGGCCTCGCCCTCGATGATGCCGACCTCCTCCTCGATCGCCGCCAGCAGCCGTGCCACGTCTTCGGCGGTCACCGCGCCGTCACGGATGCGTGAGGCCTGAAGCTGCGCCAACGCCTGCTCCAGGGGAAGCCGGCACTCGCTCCACAGCTCCTCCACCCGGCGCTCGCGCTGCTCGCCCAGAAAGCCGCCGGCCGCCAACAGGTGGCTCAAGGTAACCGGACCGCCGTCGACCATCGACGCCAGCTCGCGCAGCGCCCCGAGATAGGCCCGTGCGGCGGCGGTATCGACCTTCACCTGCACCGCGTCGGTCAGATCCAGCAGCGCCAGCGACAGCTCGACACGACCCCGTGCCACCCGTTCGGCGACTGCCGCGCGCAGGCGCGCCTCCAGCTCCGCGAAGCCCGCGGGAACGCTGAGGTTCACCTCCAGGTAGCGACTGTTGTAGGACTTGGTCTCCACGGTGATGCGCCAGCGTGAGGTGGCGTGTTCGGCACGGCCGAAGCCGGTCATGCCCCTCACGCGACGATCCCGCCGGCAGCGCGCCGCAGCCGGCCGAGCACATCGTGACCGACGCGCCAGTTGTCGCCCGCCCCCATGGTGACCAGCAGGTCGCCGGGCCCGAGCGTGGCGGCCAGGTAGGTGCCGGCGGCGGCCAGCGTGTCGCAGTAACGTACCCGCGGATGATGCCGCGCCACCTCGTGGAACAGGGCGCGTCCGATCCGCTCGCTGTCCGCGGCCGGCGCCTCGCGGGCGGAGGCGTAGACCGGGTGCAGCAGCACCTCGTCAGCGGCCGCGAACGAGCTTCCGAAGTCGGCCAGCAGCGCCAGCGTCCGGGACAACGTGTGGCTCATGAAATCCACCACGATGCGGCGCTCCGGGTAGAACGCGCGCAGGCCGGCGAGAGTCGCCGTCAGCTCGGTCGGGTGATGCGCGTAGTCGTCCATCACCAGGATGCCGAGCCACTCCCCGATCACCTCCGTGCGGCGCTTGCCGCCGCGGTAGGCGGCCAGTGCCCGCACCACCGCCGCCTGCGCCGGTGCATCGAGCCGGCGCCCCTCGGCGGCCAGCAGCACGTCGGCCACCGCCACCGCCGCCGCGGCGTTGCCCACGTTGTGGCGCCCGGCCACGTGCAGCGTGACCCGGTCGTGGAGGCAGTCCAGCCGGAAGTGGGTGGCGCCGGCGGTCAGGCTCACCTCGCTGATCCGCAGCGGGCCGGCCGCGCGCTCGCCATAGGGACGCAGCCGCAGGTCCGGCCGCCGCTCGGCCGCCGCCGCCGCCACCTCGTCCGCGCCGCGGTCGTCGGTACAGTAGATGAGGTTGCCACCCGCCGGCAGCGAGTGCGCCAGCCCGGTGAACGCCGCCGCCACCGCGGCGTGAGTCGGGAACGCGTCGACATGCTCCAGCTCCACCGTGGTGATCACCAGATGACGGGCCTGGAAGTGGGCGAAGTGGTTACGATACTCGCAGGTCTCCGCCACCAGGTAGCGGGAGCCGCGCAGCAGTGTGGAGCCGCCGCCGAAGTTGGGTACACCCGTGGCGGTCAGCACGGTGGCCGGGAGCTCCAGGGCCGCCACCAACAGGCCACACAGCGCCGTGGTGGTGGTCTTGCCGTGGACGCCGGAAATCGCGACCGAAGTCGCCGCGCGGGAAAGTTCTCCCAGTGCCTCGGGGTAGCTGGAGAGCGGGATCCCGCGCGCAGCCGCCGCCAGCAGCTGTGGATTCTCGCGGCGGTCGTACGCGGCCGAGTGAATCACCCAGTCGGCGTCCCGCGGCAGGTCGGCGGCGGCAAAACCTGTGGTCGGACGCAGCCCCAACCGGTCGAGAATCTCCTGCGTCTGGAACGTGTCGGATACGTCCGAACCGCTCAGCACCGCACCGCGTGCGGCCAGGATCTCGGCCAGAGCCGCCATCCCGGTACCCTTCGCCCCTACCAAGTGAATGTGCCGTCCTCTCATCGCCTATCCCGCGCCGGCTTTCGCTCCGGGAAGCCGTATGGTGAGCCCCTCGTATCCCTGCAGCGCGGCGCGGCTGAACGCCAGACCGGGGTATATCTCCAATATCGGCACCGCGTCGACGAACGGTTCCAGGGCGTCGTCCGCGACGTACAGTTGCAAACCGGTGGGCAGTCGCAGCCCGATCCGATGACGGTTGGGAGCGGCACGTTCGATGGCGCCGTAGGCGCCGGCACTCAGGTACAGGCCTGCGCGCAGGTCCAGGGGATGCGGCCGCACGATCAGCGCCACGGTGGGTTGCCGAGTTCGACGCCCACGGCGCCCGGCTGCGCCCCGGCGGCGGCACGGTGCGGCACCGCGGCGAGGCAGCACCGCGGCGAGTACCGGAAGCGCGAGCCGGATGTAGCTCGATGGCGTCATCGAAAGGCGGGCGGTACATCTCCTAGGGGAGTCGAACCCCTGTTGCCGGGATGAAAACCCGGTGTCCTAACCGCTAGACGAAGGAGACTCGCAGGTAGGACAAATATTTCAGCACGACCATCCTCAAGTCAACTGTTATGAGCCACACCTGCGGCAGCAGCTCGCTGATCTGGATGACAGCGCCGCCACATCCGAGCTTGTCCATGCGCTTCTCCTGGGAATGTTGCCCACAGTGGACAGGGAACCTTGGTGGCGACGGCACGCCGACTCGGGACGGGCCAGAGGAACCTGCAGCGGCGTCTGCGCGACGGGGACACCTGCTTCCAAGCGATCGCGTCAGACACCCGCGAGCAGTTGGCCCGTCACTACCTGACCAATACGAACATGGCCGGTGACGAGATCTCATTCCTGCTTGGCTACGATAAGCCGAGCTCCTGCTACCGTACCTTCCAGCGGTGGACCGGTACTACGCCCATGAGATTCCGAGCGGGCGCGTAGATGGGCGTCATGCCGTCAACCAGTACGGCTCTCTACCAGGCCGAGGCGGTGCACCGGTCGACGGTGCTGTTCGGTCTCGGCACGGGGTCGATCGTCGACCGTACGTCGAAGCGCCGCATGGCAACGAGAAAACGTCGGCTTTCCCCGCAGGCGCACTGACGTGGCCGACTGGCGGCAGAACACTCTCACCGGCATCGGCGATCCGGTTTCCGCCTACTACTACTCAAACCTGCAGTGCCACGTGGAGTACCATATGTACGCCGTCGTGCCCTACATGCATGGCTTGGCGAGCGGCGACTTCGAGCTGGCACTG
>JAKZWC010000446.1:0-6308 GCA_047515735.1 Spirochaetales bacterium
AGGTCGTTGCCGTGCTGATCGCGCGGCGTGGAATACACGATGGCCGAGCCGTCGCCCGCGACGTGGAAGTCCCATACCCCATCGGGCTGCTCGGTGAGCTGGAGTGGGGTGCCCGTCAAGCCGACGCTGAACAGTTGGTCCTGCCCCGCGCTGTCGGCAGCGAGATAGACGACGGCCAGTGCCGCCGTGGTGAACTGCCAGCTCAGCGGGCGCAGCAGGCGCCGGTCCTGGGTGCTGGCGAGTCCCGCGTCGACGTGGACCGTGTAGGTGACCGCCGGTTGCAATGGCCGCAGCGGGCGCAGGGTCACCGCCCGCGCCGACCAGATCAGCTCGACGGGAGTTTGCGGAGTCATGCGCAGCGGCACGTCCCCGGTTCGGACGGCGGGCGCCATCGGCTGATCGAACACCACGCGCGGCCGTACCAGCGCCGATACCTGCTCGGCATCCGCCGCCGGCCACGTCTCGACGACCCGCACGCCGACGCGGTCGCCGATCAGCGCCAGGGTCGTCGCCGCTGCCGCCAGAGCGGCCAGCACCGCCAGCACCAGGCGGTCGAACGCCGTCACCACTCGCGCTGCCCGCTCAGTAGTAGAGGTAGGGCTGCGGGGGCTGCTCGGCCGGCGTCACCTCCGCGGCCACCAGCACCGGTACCCGCTCGTCCAGAAAAACCTCGACCTTGAACTCGCCGCTCACCCACACCCAGGCGTCGTCGTCCAGGAAGTCCGCGTCAGGCCAGCGCACCGCCAGCCCGATGGGAGCCGCGTCCGCGACGCAGCAGCTCAACAGGAAGCGGCTCACCATGAAGGTGCCGGTGGGAAAGCGCTCATCGCGATACACGAAGCCGCGTACCCGGGCGGCGCGGCCGGCAAACCGGTCCAGGTCGGCGGCACCGGTGTCGGCCTGGTGGAACAGCACCAGCCAGTCGAACACGGTGCGCGGGGCGGTGTCGTCGCCGAACCTGGCCTCCGCGGTAACGGACACCCCTGCTGCGGCCGGGACCGAGGCGAGCTGCAGCGCGCGGTTCGCCATGGCATCGGTGCCCAGCGGCCGCGGCGGGACCAGCGCCAGCGCCACCGGCAGCGCCAGCAGTGCGACTCCCAGCCACCCCAGCGGCACGCGCTCCCCTGCCCCACGGTCGCCCGGTCGCAGCGCCGCCGCCAGCAGAACCACGGCCAGCACGGCAAGGCAGGCAATGGCAACCAGTGTCAGCCAGCCGTAGCGCAAGTTGATGTAGTAGCCCAATGAGCCGTCCAGATGGCGTACCGCCAGCACTGCCGCCAGCGCCAGCAGCACCCCGCCGCGGATGAGGGCACCGGTGCGCCGGCCCACCCGCAATGCAGCCATCAGAATCCCACCTGGGTGGCGAGCAGCAGGGTCGCCACCAGCGTCGCCCCGAGCGGCAGTACGATCAGGTAGGCCACGACCCGCGGCTGGAAGATGCTGGAGAACATCAGCGAGCTCTTGATATCGACCATCGGTCCGAACACCAGGAATGCCAGGATCGAGGCCGGCGTGAAGGTGCCGACGAACGACAGCGCGACGAAGGCATCGACCGTCGAGCACACCGAGATGACGAAGGCGAGCAGGCTCAGCACCAGGACCGAGCTCACCGCGCCGCTGCCGACCCCGAGGATCGCTTCCTGCGGCACCAGCGCCTGCAGGGCGGCCGCGAGCAGTGAACCGACGACCAGGTAGCGGCCCACGTCGAACAGGTCGTCGGCGGCGGCGGCGATGGCGGCACGCACCCGGCGCGGCAGCTGCTCGGCGGTGGGCGCCTCCTCGTGATTGTGATGATGGTGGTGAGGGCCGTGGCCAGGTCCCCGCTCCTCGCGGAGCACCTGTTCGGGACGCGCGGTGCCGAACAGCAGGGCGATCAAGGTCGCGATCGTGAAGCTGAGGAGGAAACGCGCCAGCAGCATCCTGCCGGCGCCGAAGGCCGTCAGCGTACTGGCGAACACGATGGGGTTGATCACGGGCGCGGCGAGCAGAAACGCGACGCCGACCCGCAGCGGCAAGCCCTTGGCCAACAGCCGGCGGACCACGACGACGATCCCGCACTCGCACACCGGCAGCACGATGCCGAGCGCGGCTCCGGCCAGCGCGGCCAGCACCGGGTGGCGGGGGATCAGCCGCGCCAGCGCTTCGGGACGCACGAACACCTCCACGAATCCGGAGGCCAACGTGCCCGCCAGCAGGAACGGGGCCGCCTCGATGAAGATTCCCAGAAAGATCGTGGTGAAGGTATGCAGCCGGTCGGGAACGGAAATCGGAGCCGCGAAGGCAGCGTCGATCGAGGCCTGTCGGGTACCGACAACCCACGCCAGGAGCACTGCCAACGACAACAGCACCGCGCCTGCGCCCAGCCACGCCGGGTACCGTGGCCGCCGTGCGGGTCTGACCTCGGCGCCGTGCGTCATTTCCGAAACCCGCCGCCGCAATGACATCCGGGGTCATTATAGCGTGGCGCAGCACACCCGTGGCGCGCCACGCCGCCGCGCTTGACCGCGACCGGAGCCGGCAGTAGGTTGCACCGTAGAAGCGACATGATCTCCAAGAACATCATCAACGTGTTGAATGACCAGGTCACCAACGAGTTCAACTCCAGCTACACCTATCTGGCGATGTCGGCACACTTCGCCGCCCGCAACCTGAACGGCTTCGCGCACTGGTTCCGCGTGCAGTACGAAGAGGAACGGAGCCACGCGCTGCGCATCTTCGACCACGTCCTGGAGCGCGGCGGCGAGGTCTCGCTGGCCGCGGTCACCCAGCCGAAACGCACCTGGGAGAACCCCCTCAACGCCTTCACGGAGGCATGTGACGAGGAACGGCGGATCGCCCAGTCGATCGACGAGATGATCGATCTGGCTGCCCGCGAGAAGGATCACGCCACGCGTATTCTGCTGGACTGGTTCGTCACGGAGCAGGTGGAGGAAGAGCGCATCACGACCGAGATCGTGGATCAACTGCAGATGGTGGGCGATTCCCGGATCGGCCTGTTCATGATCGACGAGCGCCTCAAGACCCGCGTAGCTGGCCAGACGGAAGCCGAGGGTTAGCCCTCCGCCCCGGCGGCGTCCGGCTGGGAGGCAGGCCGGGGGGGGCGATCCAGGGTGACTCCCACCCGTTGGCCCAGCGGGTACTGTTGCGCGGCAGGTACGTGGACGGTGAGTACACCCACTCCGTGTGTTCCCTCCACTCGTACCCGTAGCTCGCGGTACTCGCCCATGAAGCACTGGCCGCAGATCTCCCCGCTTACGCCCGCGGCGCCGTTGAGTTGGGCGGCAGGCGCGATCCGCAACTGCCAAGGCCGTACCGAGACCGCCGGCGCGCCGGCGGCCTGAAACGGGACCGCGGCCGCAATCTCCCCCAAAGCGGAAGTCCAGACTCCGCCGCGGCGCTGCACCGGCAGCAGATTGACCGCTCCCAGGTAGCGCGCCACGAAGGCATTGGCCGGAGCCGTGTACAGGGTCTCGGCATCTCCAACCTGCTCGATGCGTCCGCGGCGCAGCAGCGCCAGCCGGTCGGCTACCGTAAACGCCTCGTCGCGGTCGTGGGTCACGAACAGGGCGGTGGTCTCGGTCTGCTGCAGGACCGCCCTCAACTCCTGGAACAGCTCCCACTTCAGCACCGGATCGAGGTTGTTGAAGGGCTCATCCAACAGCAGCAGCGCCGGCCGCGGTGCGAGCGCTCTGCCGATGGCGGCGCGCTGCGCCTGGCCTCCCGAGACTTCATGCGGATAGCGCTCGCCCATGTCGGCGATGTGCACCAGCTTCAGGGTCTGTTCCGCCAGCGCCCGCCGCCGGCGTTCAGGTAACCGGCGCAGTCCGAAGGCCACGTTCTGCCGGATGGTAAGATGGGGCAGCAGCGCCGTATCCTGAAACACCACCCCGACGGCGCGTTCCTCCGGCGGGATCGAGTTGCGCGGACTGCTCACCAGGGTGCCGGCGAGGGAGATGGTGCCGGTGCTGGGCTGCTCGAACCCGGCTACCAGCCGCAGCAGGGTGGTCTTGCCGCTGCCGCTCTCCCCGAGCAACGCCAGCACCGAGCCGCGCGCCAGTTCCAGCGACACCTGGCGCAGCGCCGGCCGCGGGTTGCCCGGATAGTACTTGGTGACCTCGGTCAGACGCAGGTGCGGGGGAGCGACGTTGGCGCGTTGCATACCGTTGTCGTGAAGCCCTGCCCGGCCTGCGAGGCCGGGCTCAGTTCCGGCGCTCGGCGCAGGCGTCCAGGCGGCCGGTGGTGAGACGCTGCAGGAGGATGACCGGCACCACGCCGATGGCGACGATCATCAGCGCCGGTATGGCCGCCTCCGCGATCATCTCATTGTCCGCCATACGGAACACGCGCGTTGCGAGCGTCTCCAGGTTGAACGGCCGCAGGATCATGGTCAGCGGCAATTCCTTGAGTATGTCGACGATCAACAGCATGGCGGCGGCGATCAGCGCCGGACGCAGGCTCGGGATCCCAACCCGCAGCAGCGCATGGCGCGGGCGCATGCCGGCGGCGCGCGCCACCTCGTCGAAACGGGTGGTGACACCGCAGAACCCGGAGTCGACGGCGTGATAGCCGACGGCGAAGAAGCGCACCACGTAGCCGGCCAGCAGCGCCAGCGCGGTCCCGGTGATGACGAGGCCGGGCGATACGCCGAACAGCAGGCGCGAGGCGCCGATGATGCGGTGATCGAGCCAGGTGTACGCGGTGGCGATTCCCACGGCGAGCACTGCTCCCGGCACGGCATAGCCGGAAGTGGTCCAGCGCGCCAGCGAGCTGACCATGCGGCCGGCGCGAAGCCGGGTCGTGTAGGCGATCAGCACTGCCAGAATCAGGATGAACAGTGCCGCCGTGGCGGCCAGGCCGACACTGGCGCCCAGGTAGCTGAAGAGCTGCCAATCGAGCACCCGCACCCAGCTTTGCAGCGCCCACCAGAGCAGTTGCGCCACCGGCACCCCGAAGCCCAGCAACACCGGCAGGGCGCAGGCGACGCAGGCCGCCGCCGCGGTACGGCCGCGCAGCCTGATACGGGGCATCGGGCGCTGCACCAGGCCCGGCGCGTGATAGCGGGCGCGCCGGCGCTGCCAGCGCTCCAGCGCCATGATCGACATCACCACCAGCAACAGCACGGCCCCCAGACTCAGGGCCGCGTGCACGCTCCCCAGGGCGAACCAGGCGCGGAAGATGCCGATGGTCAGGGTATCGACGCCGAAGTAGTGCGAGGCGCCATATTCACCCAGGGTTTCCATGGCCACCAACACCATACCGGCGACGATTCCGGGCCTGGCCAGCGGCAGCACCGCGTAGCGCAACGCCTGCAGCCCCGAGTAGCCGTGACTGCGGGCGATTTCCATGACCGCCGCACTCTGGCGCGCGAACACCGCGCGCGAGGTCAGGTAGGCATAGGGGTACACGGTTACGGTGAGGACGAAACAGAGGCCGGCGAAGGTCTGCAGGTCCAGGGTCGGATAGTTGCCGACGGGGATCGAAAAGCCCCGCCGAAACAGCAGTTGCAGCGGCCCGGTGAAGTCGAACACGCCGACGTAGCTGATGGCGGCGATGTAGGTGGGTAGCGCCAGCGGCAGGATCAACAGCCAGCTCAGGACGCGCCGGCCGGGAAAGTCGAACGCCGTGGTGAACCACGCGGTGGTCACGCCCACCAGCGCGGTGAGTGCCGCGACGACGGCGACCAGGGCAACGGTGTTGATCACGTAGCGGGCCAGCACCGTCTGTGCCAGGTGGCGCACCTCCGGCGTGCCAAGCGCGCTGACATGGACGCCGACCACCACCAGCGGCACTCCGATCAGGGCGGCCAGAAGCGCCGGTGCCAGCAACCACGCGCGCGACGTGCACTTGACGCCCGTGGTGGCCACGCGCCACCACGGAAGACGCAACCAAGCCGCGCGCAGCCAATGCGGCCAGTGCAGCAGCCGCAGGCCGAGACCGTGGGCGCGCGCCGCAGGTCGGCCGGCCGCAAAATCAGCCATCGGGGTGTGCCCCACCGGGCAGGATGAATTCACCTACATTTGCAAGCGTAATGCATGGGAGTGTATCTGAAGCTCGATTAACCATGTCAACCACCCGGCACCAAGAAACGACATAAATTCCGGCCCGATGGTCATTTTTCTGTTTCGAACGGGGCGGCGAAGCGGTACTCGCGGCCCGCCTCGGTGTCGATGCGTACGTCCCAGGCGCGCCAGCGCAGCCGCAACGCGTTGCCTAGCAGCGAGACCACCCGTATCTGCTGCAGTGAACCGTCGTGCCAGGCAAGGTCCACCTCGAACCCGCCGCGGGCCCGCAGCCCGCTCACGCTGCCC
>JAKZWC010000447.1:0-5847 GCA_047515735.1 Spirochaetales bacterium
TCCCGGCGCTGCGCCGGAAGGCAGCCGTGACCGCTTCGGGCGTGCGCGACGTCTTCGACCGGCCGCTGCGCGACCTGCGCATCTCGGTGATCGATCGCTGCAACTTCCGCTGTCCCTACTGCATGCCCAAGGACACCTACGGCGATGACTACCAGTTCCTGCCGCCGGCGGACTATCTGAGCTTCGCCGAGATAGCGCGGCTGGTACGTCTGTTCGTGGCCCAGGGGGTGACCAAGGTACGCCTCACGGGCGGTGAGCCGTTGCTGCGCCCCGGACTGCCCGAGCTGATCGCCAGGTTGACCGAGATTCCCGATATCGACGATCTGGCCCTCACCACCAACGGCTACCTGCTCGGCGCGCAGGCAGCCGCGTTGCGCGCCGCGGGCCTGCAGCGTGTCACCGTGAGCCTCGATTCCATCGATCCGGAAGTCTTCGCCCGCATGAACGGGCTCGGCATCCCCATCGACCGCGTCCTCGCCGGGATCGCACGGGCACAGGAAGTGGGATTGGCGCCGCTCAAGCTCAACGCGGTCGTCCAGCGCGGCGTCAACGATCACACGGTGCTGGACCTGGTCCGCAGCTTCGCCGGGCAGGATGTCGCGATCCGCTTCATCGAGTACATGGACGTGGGCAACCGCAACGGCTGGGACCCGGCGGCGGTGGTGACCAGCGCCCAGCTCAAGGCGGCCATCGAGGAGGAGTTCCCGCTGGAGCCGGTGGATGCCGCGTACCGCGGTGAGGTGGCGCGGCGCTACCGGGTGTCGGGGACAAGCACCGAGATCGGCTTCGTGTCATCCATATCCGAACCCTTCTGCAGCGACTGCAGCCGTGCCCGCCTGTCGACCGACGGCAAGCTGTACACCTGTCTGTTCGCCGGGAAGGGCACCGATCTGCGCACGCCGCTACGCAGCGGCGCTGACGACGAGGAGTTGGCCGGGCTGATCGGCAGCGTATGGCGCCGGCGCACGGATCGCTACTCGGAGGAGCGCGCCCAGGTGACGCGCTTCCAGCGGAGTCGCGAGCGCAAGATCGAGATGTACCAGATCGGAGGCTGACACCGATGCCGGAACCGGCCCCTCGGCATGACCACGGGCTGTCCCACGTCTCCGCCGCCGGCCAGCCGCTGATGGTGGATGTAGGCGCCAAGCCGCGCACCACGCGCCGGGCGCGCGCCCAGGCAGAGGTGTTGCTGCCGGCGGCGGTGCGCGCGCTGCTGCAGGACGGCGAATTGCACGGAGCCAAGGGTCCGGTGTTCCAGACCGCCATCACTGCCGGCATCATGGCGGCCAAGCGCACTTCGGAGCTGATTCCGCTGTGTCACCCCATCGGCCTCGACCGCTGTGACGTGACGGTGCAGCTCAACGCCGCCGGCAACGCCGTGGTCATCTGCGTTGCCGCGGTGGAGCACAAGACCGGCGTCGAGATGGAGGCACTCACCGGCGCCGCCGTGGCCGCCCTCACCATATACGACATGTGCAAGGCGGTGTCGCACGATATCGCCATTCGCGACGTGCGCCTGCTGGAGAAGAGCGGTGGCAAGAGCGACTACCGTGCCGCCGAGGCGACCGATGGCTGAACCCGCTGCCGGTCACGAGGTGCGCGTGCACTACTACGCGCTGCTGCGCGACGAAGCCGGCTGCGCCGAGGAGCAGGTGGTGACCGCCAGCGCGACGGCAGGGGAGCTGTACGCCGAACTGCAGGAGCGGTACCGGTTCTCGCTGCCGCCGGAACGGCTCCGGGTGGCGATCAACGCCGGCTTTGCGGACTGGGACACCCCGCTTGCGACCGGGGACCTGGTAGTGTTCGTTCCCCCGGTGGCCGGCGGTTGACGCGGGCCCAAGGAGCAACCCCATGACCGAATTGCAGCTGGCGGCGAGCTTCGCGCTCGCCGCTTCCGCGATCGATACCGAGGCCCTCAAAGCGCGGCTGGCGCATCCTGCCGCGGGTGCCCTGGCCACCTTCGAGGGATGGGTGCGCAACCACGCCGACGGCCGCGGCGTGCGCCTCCTGGAGTACCAGGTCTACCCGGAGCTGGCGCAGGCCGAGGGTGAACGCGTGGTTGCCGAGGCGCTGCGAACGTTCGAGGTGATCGCCGCGCACTGCATCCATCGTTCCGGTATACTGCACATAGGAGATATGGCGGTGTGGGTCGGGGTAGCCGCCGCGCACCGCGGCGCGGCGTTCGACGCCTGCCGCTATATCATCGACGAGGTCAAGCAGCGGCTCCCGATCTGGAAGCGGGAGACTTATGCCGCGGGCGACTCCGGCTGGGTTAACTGCCAGGTGGTCGCACCTGGCCGCCAGCCGCAAACGAGGTGACACATGGCAGCGAGTAAGCGCAAGGACTACGAAGCGGACATCAAGTGGTGGGAGATCACCGACCGCGAGCATTTCATCAACCGGCGCGAGTTCATGCGCAAGGCGGGTACGGTCGCCGCCGGCGCCGGCCTCGCTACGGCCGCACCGGGCTTTGTGCAGCGCGCCTTCGCTCAGAACGGCGCTTTCCCCGGTCTTCCCGGGAGCCGGTATGACACCGACGAGCAGCAGAACACGCTCAAGCAGGCATCCAGCTACAACAATTTCTGGGAGTTCGGCGCAGGCAAGGGAGATCCGGAGCGGAACGCAAAGAATTTCGTTACTAACCCGTGGCAGATTTCCATCGGCGGTCTGGCTTTCAGCTCCGGGGTGATCGACGTCGGCGACGTGATCAAGCGCTACCGCGACAGGCTGGAACAGCGCATCTACCGTCTTCGCTGTGTCGAGGCGTGGTCCATGGTGATTCCCTGGGTAGGATTCCCCCTGCATGAGTTGATCAAGGAGTATCAGCCCACCTCCGCCGCCAAGTACGTACGCTTCGAGACCCTGTGGGACCCCCAGCAGATGCGCCGTGCGGCCCGCTCCATCGATTATCCCTACGTCGAGGGACTGCGCATGGACGAGGCGATGAACGACCTCACCCTGGTCACCGTCGGGATGTACGGCGACATCCTGCAGAACCCCAACGGACCGCCGATTCGTATCATCATGCCGTGGAAATACGGGTTCAAGAGCATCAAGTCGGTGAACAAGATCGAGTTCGTCGCCGATGAGCCCGTGAACACGTGGAAGAAGGCGCAGCCGCGCGAGTACGGATTCTATTCCAACGTGAATCCGGAACGCTCCCACCCGCGCTGGAGCCAGGCCACCGAGCGGCGCATCGGCGAGCGCGGCCGTCGCGAGACATTGAAGTTCAACGGCTACGGCGAGTGGGTCGCGGCGATGTACGACGGCATGGACCTGGTCAGCACCGACTACTGAGGTCCCCATGTCCGCCGCCAAAGCCATCCGCCGCACCCCGATCCAGGTAGCCAAGCGGGCCAAGCTCATCGTCCTGCCGCTGTCCATGGTGCCGCTGGTCATCGCCCTGCTGCGTTACCTGGCCGATCAGTGGGGTGGCAACGCCATCGAGGCGTTCACCCTGGACACCGGCAACTGGGGCATTCGGCTGCTGCTCGTGACCCTCGCCATCACCCCGGTGCGGGAGCTCACCAGGTGGAACTGGCTGATCACCTACCGCCGGCCGATGGGGCTGGCGGCGTTCTACTACCTGTGCGTCCACTTCCTGGTGTACCTGTACCTGGACTTCGCGTTCGATTTGCCGTTCATTCTGAGTGACCTGTCCACGTCGCTCTACGTAGTGGTGGGGTTCGTCGGGTTTCTGTTGCTGGTGCCGCTGGCAGTCACCTCCACCAACGGCTGGATCCGGGCGCTGGGCAAACGCTGGCGCTTCCTGCACCGGCTGGTGTACGCCGCCGTGATCCTGGGAGTGGTGCACTACCTCCTGCAGATCAAGGAGATCAGCTTCCAGCTCTGGTTCTACATCATCGCCGGCGGGCTGCTGCTGGGCTATCGCGTGGTGGCGCCGATGCTGAAGCGCAGCGGCGGCCGCCGGTAGTCACTAGGCGCGGCACCCGGGACGCAAGCCGCCAGCCGGGTACCTTGAGCCTGGTACTGGTAGCGACACACTGGCCTCGTCGATTCGCCTTGACCAGAACCCCGTCAGGTTCCCCCGACAGGGAGCTATGCGACGGTGGTCTCTGACGCAGGCTTGGTGGCGGGAGCAGGCGGGATGACCGCGAAGTTCAGGCCGTCCGCTGCGCGGTCGACGGTGACCCGCGAGCCTTCGGTAAGCTCGCCGGCGATCAGCATCCGGGCGAGCGGATTCTGCGCCTGCTGCTGGATTGCGCGTCGTAGCGGCCGCGCCCCGTACTGCGGGTCGAAACCGGCCTCGGCCAGGTGACGCTGCGCCGCTTCCGTGACCTCGAGCGAGATCCGCTGCTCGCGCAGGCGGGCGGCCAGGTGGTCGAGCTGGATCGCCGCGATGGCGAAGATCTGCTCGTGGTCGAGGCGGTTGAAGATGATCGTCTCGTCCACCCGGTTGAGGAACTCCGGCCGGAAGCTCGCCTTCAGCAGCTCGGTAATTTGCGGCTGCACCTGCTCCACCTGCGCCGCCCGCTGGATCAGGTCGCTGCCGAGGTTGCTGGTCATGATGATGATGCTGTGGCGGAAGTCGACCTGGCGGCCCTGGCCGTCGGTGAGGCGCCCCTCGTCCAGCAGTTGCAGCAGCAGGTTGAACACGTCGGGATGCGCCTTCTCCAGCTCGTCGAACAGGATCACCGAGTAGGGCCGCCGCCGCACCGCCTCGGTGAGCTGGCCGCCCTGGTCGTAGCCGACGTAGCCGGGCGGCGCGCCGATCAGCCGCGAGACGGCGTGGCGCTCCATGTACTCGCTCATGTCGATGCGCTGCAAGGCGCGCTCGTCGTCGAACAGGTAGTCGGCCAGGGTCTTGGCGAGCTCGGTCTTGCCGACGCCGGTGGGACCGAGAAAGATGAAGGTGCCGAGCGGGCGGTCGGTGTCGGCGAGCCCCGACTTGTTGCGCCGGATGGCGTCCGCCACCGCCCGGATCGCCGCGTCCTGGCCGATCACCCGACGCTGCAGGATGCGTTCCAGCTCCAGCAGCTTGGCCCGCTCCGAGGAGAGCATCTTGGCTACCGGGATGCCGGTCCACTGCGCCACCACCAGGGCGATGTCTTCCTCCGAGACCTCTTCCCGCAGTAGCGTGCCGGCGCCGATGCCTGCGCCGTTGGCGCGGTCGCTGTCGGCCGCGGCGGCCGAGTGGGGCTCGGTGAGTTCCGCCAGCTCCTGCTCCAGCGCCGGGATGCGGCCGTGCTTGACTTCCGCCGCGTGCGCCAGATCGCCGGCGCGCTCGTATCGCGTCTGGTCGAGCCGGAGCTGTTCCAACTGCGCCTTCAGGTCGCGCACCCGCTCGATGCTCTGCTTCTCGTTCTGCCACTGGAGTTGCATCGCGTCGCGCTGCCCCTGCAGCTCCGCCAGCTCCCGCTGCAGCTCCTCGCGGCGCTCGCGCGAGGCCGCGTCACGCTCCTTGGCCAGTGCCTGGTTCTCGATGTTGAGTTGCAGGATGCGACGCTCGATCCGGTCCAGCTCCGTGGGCTGGCTCTCGATCTCCATCTTCAGCCGGCTGGCGGCCTCGTCGATCAGGTCGATCGCCTTGTCGGGCAGGAAGCGGGAGGTGATGTAGCGGTCGGACAGCACCGCGGCGCCGATGATCGCCTCGTCCTTGATGCGCACGCCGTGGTGCACCTCGTAGCGTTCCTTGAGGCCGCGCAGGATGGCGATGGTGTCCTCCACCGACGGCTCGTCGGTGAACACCGGCTGGAAGCGGCGCTCCAGGGCGGCGTCCTTCTCGATGTGCTGGCGGTACTCGTCCAGGGTGGTGGCGCCGATGGTGCGCAACTCGCCGCGCGCCAGCGCCGGCTTGAGCAGGTTGGAGGCGTCCATCGCCCCCTC
>JAKZWC010000448.1:0-6282 GCA_047515735.1 Spirochaetales bacterium
CCACGATCAGGTCCAGGTAGCCGTTGCCGCTCAGGTCGGCGCAGTTGATGGCGGCGACGTTGCCCGGCCCGCCCAGGTCCAGCGGGATGCGGCTCATGCGGCTGGTCGAACCGCCGTGCCGCCAGCGCCGGTGCGACTCAGGCATCGGGGTCAGGGGATGCGCCGGGCGTCGCCACGAGAGCCAGAAAGGGGATTCGAACCCCTGACCTGTTCATTACGAGTGAACCGCTCTGCCAACTGAGCTATTCTGGCAATGGTCCTAAGATAATGCATCCGGGGCCGATGAGGAATACACCCGTCCGGCACCGCCGGCGCCGGCCCCGCTACGACGCTCGCCACTTGCCGTCGTAGCCGGTATAGCCTTCGGTGTAGCGCTTCAACCGGTCGGGCAGGCGCTCGATCAATGCCTGGGCTGAGTCCGGAAGTGGCCAGGGCGCGTCGATCCGCCAGGCCTTGGGGCGGAACCCGATACCGCAGGAGTAGCGCCGTTCGGCGGTCGCCATGTTGGCGTGAAAGGTGCGGTCGGCGAAGCAGATCAGGTCGCCCGGGGCCGCCGTCACGCCGACACACCCGGGGACGTCCATGTCCTGACAAGGGTCGTCCGTTCCGAGGCGACGGATGTTGTTTCGGTCGTTGACGAACTCGAAACCTTCCGGCTGCCAGTCCGGGCGATGCGACCGCTCGATCACCGCGATCCCGCTGCGCTCCGCATCGCTGCCGTTCAGGTAGAACCAGAGGCCGCTCGGGAGCGGGAACCGGTTGAGGACCTGGTTCGCGTTCTGCGGCTCGGTCTCGAGATGGCCCTGGAAGTCCATGTGCCAGGCGCCCATCTGTTCGCCGGGAGTGCGCAGGATCGCCGCCGAGCGGTGCAGGCACAGCTCTCGCGTGCCGTTTACGGCGCAGATGAACTCCCAGTAGGGCGCGTGATCGACCAGCTTCCAGACCGGCTCGCTCGCCTCCGCGAACGCCATGTGGTACTTGTTGGAAGCCGGGGGCAGGGAGTGCTCGGGATCCAGGTGCCGATCGATCGAGTCCTTCAGATCCTGCACCAACTCAGGACCGATCACGCCGCGCAGCACGCAGAAGCCGTGGCGTTCGAGACATGCGAGCGCCCGCGCGTGGTCGTGCGGCTCGAAGTGGTACCGGTATGAGGGGTTGTTGGCCATAGTGCCTCAGTCGTTGCTCTTCTCGGCGCCCGCGATCGAGCGGTCGGGGAGCGTGTAGTCCATCCAGGCGGTGAGCGCCTTCTGCTCCGGGGTGAAGCGGCGGCGGATGGAGGGCGGCATCCAGTAGTGGCGGGCATTGTGGTAGTCGGTCATGTAGGAGGCGGCCCGCCGCCACTCGACGTGGTTGTACTGCAGCGCGGTGCGCCGGCGCGCCGTGGTCTTGGCCGCGCCGGTGTGCACCAGCGCCTCGGTGAAGAGCATCACGTCGCCTGGCTCGCCGGTGATCTCAAGGGCGCCCGGGGTATCCAGGCCGGCCGTTCCCCAGCGTTTCAGGTCCAGCTTGAAGTTCTTCTTGTGGGAGCCGGGTATCACCGCTATGCAGCCGTCTCCCGGATGGTTTGGCGTGAGCATGGTGACCACGTTCAGCATCGGGGAGCGGATCTTGCCGTCGCGCACCGAGTAGTCCGCGGGCGGCAGGCCGTGATGCCAGTGGGTGGCCCCCCGTCCGGGATACTTGGAGATCGACCAGGTGTTGATGAGCTGCGGCAGGTCCATGAACTCCTTGAGATAGGGCAGATATCCCGGGTGAGCGATCAACCGGTCGAACACGGGATCGAGCCGCGGCAGGCCGTTGAGGCGAACCTGGTGCTCCATCCAGCGGTCCTTGGTGAAGTACGCGTTCGTGACCACCGGCAATCCCTCCGCCCAACTCTCGTCGTGCTCGATGGCCTCGTTGGCCACGACGGCCTCATCCAGCGCCACTACCAGTTCGGGCTCGATCGCGCCGCGCAGGATCAGAAAGCCCTGCAGGTCGAACAGGAATCTCTCGTCGTCGGTTACCTCATGCACCGTTCCGCACCTCGCGTCGGAATGGGTCGTTGCTCTTCTCGGCGCCCGCGATCGAGCGGTCGGGAATAGTGTAGTCCATCCAGGCGGTGAGCGCCTTCTGTGCCGGGGTGAAGCGGCGGCGAATGGAGGGCGGCATCCAGTAGTGGCGGACATTGTGGTAGTCGGTCATGCCGGAGCCGGCCCGCAGCCGCTCGACATGGTTGTACTGCAGCGTCGTCCGCCGCCGCGCCGTGGTCTTGGCCGCGCCGGTGTGCACCAGCGCTTCGGTGAAGATCATCACGTCGCCGGGCTCGCCGGTAATCTCGAGGGCGCCCGGGGTATCCACGCCGGCCGTCCCCCAGCGCTGGTAGTCCAGCTTGAAGTTCTTCTTGTGGGAGCCCGGTATCACGGCGAAGCAGCCGTCGCCCGGGTGGTTGGGGGTGAGCATGGTGACCACGTTCAGCATCGGGGAGCGAATCTTGCCGTCGCGCACTGAGTAGTCCTCGGGAGGCAGACCGTGGTGCCAGTGGGTAGCTCCCCGGCCGGGATACTTGGAGATCGACCAGGTGTTGATCAGCTGCGGCTCGTGCATGAACTCCTCGAGATAGGGCAGATATCCGGGGTGGGCGATCAACCCGTCGAACACGGGGTCGAGCCGCGGCAGGCCGTTGAGGCGAACTTGGTGCTCCATCCAGCGGTCCTTGGTGAAGTACGCGTTCGTGACCACCGGCAATCCCTCCGCCCAACTGTCGTCGTGCTCGATGGCCTCGTTCGCCACCACGGCCTGATCGAGCGCCGCCACCAGATCGGGCTCGATCGCGCCGCGCAGGATCAGAAAGCCCTGCAGGTCGAACAGGAATTTCTCGTCGTCGGTTACCTCATGCACCGTTCCGTACCCGGTAAGGCATGATGGCATGGAACCGTAACGGCAGCAACGCGAGCGAGACCGGCCTGCCGCGCCGGCATCAGCGTTCGCGGCGGGCGGCCAGCAGGGCGCCCGCGGTGGCGAGGACGACGCCGGCAATCGCGCTGGCGCCTACCCGGTCGCCGCGCAGCAGCACGCCCAGGAACAGCGCCACCACCGGGACCAGGTAGGTGATGAACGAGGCGCGTATCGAGCCGACCCGTCCCACTAGCGTGCCCATGATCCAGTACGCCGCGCCGGTACCTATCACGCCGGCGGCGAGCACCGCCAGCAGCGACGGCCAACTGAAACCGGACGCGGTCAGTCCGATCAGGCCGTAGGGCGCCGTCCACAGCGAGGCCAGCGCCAGCATGCGCGCCATCACCGGCAGCGAGCCGTAGCGTTGCTGCAGCGGGACGGCGAGGTTCACCGCCACCCCGTAGCACAGGGTGGCTCCCAGGATCAGTGCCACGGCGGCGGCGCTGCTGCCCCCGGCGGCGGCCGATGACTGCGCGATCGCGGCGACACCCACAAAGCCCAGCAGCAGGCCGGCCAGTTGCACCGGTCGCGGAATGCGCCGCAGCAGGCCGGAAGCGACCAGCGCGGCGAAGATCGGCATCGCGCCGTTGAGCATGCCGGTGAGCGCCGAGTTCACCCACTGCTGGGCCAGCGGAAAGATGGTGAACGGCAGCGCCACCCAGATGAACGACAGCACTACCACGCGCGGCCGATCGGCGCGCTGCAGCGGCCGCCGCGCCGCCGGGATCAGCCACAGCAGCGCCGCGCCGCTGGCCACCCGCAGCAGCGTGATCAGGCCGGGCCGGAACGCCTCCAGGCCGATGTCGATGAACAGGAACGAGGCACCCCAGATCAGCGATATGGCGCAGAACAGTGCCCAGTCGGCGGTGCTGAACGGTCCCGGATTGGTGCTCGCCGCCGTGCTGAGGATGCGGCGCGGGGGCCCGTGGCTCGCTCCAGTCAGCACTCCGGAGGCGCCGCGCCGCGGTGCATCGCGCTCACTCCGGCCTACCGGAGTCCAAGTTGCGCCAGGAGCACCGGCAGCTCGGACTTCTCCTCGTCGCTGAGCGGCCTCAGTGGGGCGGACACCGTGTCGTGCTCGATGACGCCCAACAGCTTCAGCGCCGCCTTGAGGCCCGAGAAGCTGGATGCCTGCACGCCGCCGCGGCCGAGCTGGGTGGCCCGCGTGGCGGTGAGCACCTCGGCGTGGCGGCGCAGCGCGGCCTCGGCGTCGCCGCGTGCTGCCGCTTCCCAGGTCGCCGCGACGCTGCGCGGAACCAGGTTGGCGATCCCTGGAATCACGCCGTGTGCGTCGATGCCTGCCATGGTGATGCGCCAGACGGAGCCGACGAAGCGGTACAGGTCGAGCTGCCGGTGGCGGCACAGCATGGCGAGTTGGGCGAACGCCTCGCCGCCGCCGGAGCTGTCCTTCACTCCTGCCACGGTGCCGTCGGCCGCCAGCGCCGCGATGGTGGCCGGCTCCACCGTCAGCTTGACGGTGGACGGGATGTTGTAGACCCACAGCGGGTGGTGGCAGCGCTCCCTGATGGCGTGGAAGTGATCGCTCAGCTCGGCCTGGGAGTGGTTGTAGTAGTACGGCGGCGTCGCCGCGACGCCGGCCAGCGGGCAGTCGCGCAGCGCGGCGGCGGCGCAGGCGGCGGCGCGCGTGGCGGGGGCGGAGACGTTGCCGATCACCGGCACCCGGCCCGCGGTCTCCTCGGCCACGGTCTCGATGACCAGCCGTCGTCCATCCTCGTCCAGCGCCGCGAACTCGCCCGTGGTGCCGGCGGCCCAGATGCCGTGAACGCCGTTGTCCACAAGGTAGTTCACCAGCCGGCGCAGGGAAGCCACGTCCACCGCCTCGTCCGGCGTGAGCGGGGTCAGAATCGGCACTATTACGCCACGCAACGGCTGTCGGTCGTTCGGTTGTTGCAAAGTCTTGCTCCTCTCGGCCGTCTCATCATCGACCATCCTGGTCGAGCAACTCAACGGTGCAGTATCGTTCGCAGAGCGTGGGTCGGCCGTGAACATCATTCTGTTCTCCAGCGCTGTACGGCGGCAGACCCTGGCGCGGACCGATCCGCGGGCGCGCCACCTGCTGGAAGTGCTTGCCTGCAGTCCCGGCGACGACTTTCGCGCCGGAGTCATCGACGGGCCGACGGGTACCGGTTCGCTGCTGGCCGTCGAGGAGGAGCGCCTGGAGCTGGCGTTCCGCTGGCACGGCACGGCGCCGCCGCTGGATGATATCACCCTCATCGTCGGCTTGCCGCGGCCGCCGAGCGCGCGCAAGATCCTGTACCAGGCAGCCGCCCTCGGCTGCCGCGAGATCCGCTTCGTGCACACCGCGAGCAGCGATCCAAACTACGCCAGGAGCCGGCTCTGGACCACCGGCGAGTGGCGCCGCCACCTGGTGGACGGGCTGCAGCAGTCGGTGGCTACCGCGTTGCCGGCGGTGACCTGTGGCATTCCACTGCGCAGCGCCGTGCAGCAGCTTCCTCCGGAGGCCGCGGCCGTGGTCCTGGACAACGCCGCGGGAGCGGGGCGCCTCGGCGCCTGCGCGCTGCACCTGCCGCTGGTGCTGGCGCTGGGGCCGGAGCGGGGCTGGACCGATGCGGACCGCGCTCTGCTGCTGCGCCACGACTTCATCCCGTGTACCATGGGCGAGCGCGTCCTGCGGGTGGAGACGGCGTGTGTGGCCGCGCTGGCGATCGCCAAGTCCAGGCTGGGCGCCATGTAGGGAGGAACCGATCCATGGCCGAGACACTGAGCACCGAGCAACAGGCGCGGTTCGAAACGGACGGCTACCTGGTGCTGGAGGGACTGCTGGACGCGGAGGAGTGCGACCTGCTGCGGGCGGAAGTGGATCACCTGGTGCGGCAACGCGCCGCCGGTGAACAGCCGCTCATCGTTTCCTATCCGCGGATGGCGCTGCTCACCTCCCATCCGCCGACGATGACCCAGCTGCAGCAGCTCATGGGCGGCGAGTTCGCCATGCACCACATCCACGCCTCGCGCCACGACGCGGGCCAGGACGGCGTGCACTGGCACCAGGACTACGAGCAGTATCCGCAGACCAACCGCTCCCACCTGATGGTGCACGTGTTCTTTTACCTGAACGGTCTCAACGGCGAAGTGGGCGATCTGCTGCTGGTGCCGCGTTCGCAGCACAGCGTGATCGCGCGCGATGCCCTGCACATCTTCGGGACCGAGGACCTTCCCGGCTCGCTGACCGTGGACCGGCTGGCGCCCGGGTCCGCCGTCATCGTCCACTCCGCGCTGTTTCACGCCCGGCGCGCGAAGCCGGGCGGTGGCGGCCAGCCGCGCTACTTGATCGACATCTCCTACTGCGAGAAGGGCATCCTCTGG
>JAKZWC010000449.1:0-6339 GCA_047515735.1 Spirochaetales bacterium
GGACCAGCTCGATCTGGTTCAGGACGAGATCGGTCACTGGCACTTGCAGGCACGATACGAGCATTGGCGGCCGCAGCCCGCGAGACAAAACGAGCAGGATTTCTCGGACGGTACGTTGCGCTTGATCGGCTTGTTGTGGTCTCTGCTGGAAGGCGGGAGGAACGCAGGACCGGTGCTGCTGGAAGAGCCGGAGCTGTCTCTGCACTCGTCGGTGGTACGGCAACTTCCCACGATCCTCCACCGGATTCGCAGTGCGGGTGGCCCGCAGGTCCTGCTGACGACGCACGCCAGCGACATCCTGCAAGACCCGGGTCTCGGCAAAGACGAGGTCGTGCTCCTGACGCCGGAGGCGGAAGGCACCGAAGCCGAGGCGGCCGGCTCGATTCCGGACATCCAGGCGCTGCTCGACGCCGGTATGAGCCTGGCGGACATTCTCGCCCCGAGAACCGCACCGCCGGAGGTGCATGATCTTCCCAACCGTCTCGCTCCCGCATGACGGTGGTGTACTACGCGGTAGAGGGCGAGACGGTTGTCCCGGTAGCTGAGCGGCTGATTCGCCTCGCCGGGCTCTACCCTCGTGCAACACGCGTGGCGGGAGGCAAGTCTCAACTCGACGCGCGGATTCCTGCTCTCAATCGTTCCGGTGGTGCGCTTACGCCAGCCGGATCGCCGCATTCGCGCGCGGAACGTGGGATGTCGAACGGGCGGCACCGCGCTCGCCCAGTCTCGAACGCGCTCTTGCAGGGCTCCGCGGTCTGGTCGCGAATGGAGTCTGGTAACCTGGCGGTGTTCGAAACCCGGTGTCATTCAAGTGGTATGCTGTGGGCGTGGTAACGCGTGAGACCGCAGCCCAGGTGCGCGAGGCGGTGGTGGCCGCGGTCGACCCGCTGGAGATCATCCTGTTCGGGTCGGTAGCCGCCGCTGCGACGGGAAACGATCTCGATATGCTCGTGGTGACCGACCGCCGTGACGATTCGCCGGCGGCGGATGTCGGCGGCGACCTGCGTACGGCGCTGCGGCCTCTCAAGCGTCGGTTCGACATCGACGACTATCATCTGACGCGCACCCAGTTCGCCCGGCAGCTCCGCTGCGGAAGCGTGTTTCTGCGCAAGATCGTCAGCGAGGGAATCTGCATCTACATGAGAGACGGGATCAAGGCATGGCGCCGGCAATCCGAGGAAGAGCTCGACACCGCCAAGTACCTGCTGGCCGGGGGATTTTTTCGCTGCGCGTGCTATCACGCGCAGCAATGCGTTGAGAAGTCGATCCAGACGATGCTGCTGGAACGCGGCTGGGAACTGGAGAAGATTCACAGTATTCACCGCCTGCTGGTGGTCGCCCAGGACCACGGCGTCCCACTCAAGTTGCCGCCGGCTGACATCGACTTCGTCGATGAGATCTACCGCGGCAGATACCCCGCAGAGTCGGGCCTCCTCCCCCTGGGCACGCCGACCCGGGCAGATGCCGCGCGTGCGGTCACGCTGGCCCGGCAGAGCGTGCAGGAAATGAGCGCGTTCCTGGTGGCGGACAAGCAGCCAGCGGACGCCACTGCGCCACCCGCTGCCGAGCTGACGGACCAAGACGCCGAGTGAATCAAGCTGAGCCTCGCGGCGGTTGATACTGGCTCTTTACCGGCACCGGGTTTGGCGTCATGGTTGCAGCCGTGAAGCACAACACCATGAAACGCAAGATGCTGGCGGGCCAGCCGGCGGTGGGGGCCGAGCTGGCGCTCGGTTGCCCGGTAGTCGGCGAGATGTTCTCGCTGGCCGGATTCGATTTCGTGCAGGTGGACTGCCAGCACGGTATGTGGGACGACAGCAGCGCATTCGAGGCCTTCCATCACATCTGCCTGGGGCCGGCGACGCCGTCGGTACGGGTGCCCGACAACGACTACGCCACTATCGGCCGGCTGCTGGACCGCGGCGCGCTGAGCATCATCGTGCCGATGGTCAACAGCCCCGAGGAGGCGCAGCGCGCGGCGCGTGCGGTGCGTTACCCGCCGCGCGGCTCCCGCTCCGGCGGTGGTCCCACCGGCTACCTGACCTACGGCGGCGACTACGCCACCAGCGCCGACGACGAGGTCCTGCTGATGGTCCAGATCGAGACCCTGCCCGCGGCGCAGGCGGCCGCCGAGATTCTGAGCGTCGACGGCGTCGACGGCTGCATGATCGGGCCGAGCGACCTGAGCCGCAGCATGGGCCTGGACCTGAGCCGGCCCGCCGACCGCGAGCGCCACGCGCAGACGATCCGCCAGATCCGCGATGACTGCGTCCGGGTCGGCAAGCTGCCGGGCATCGCCACCGGCGGCAGGGACGCCGAGCAGTACCTCAAGGAGGGCTTCCTGTTCGTGCTGGCGTTGGGAGACTACGGGTTGATCGCCGAAGGCGGCCGCGACGCGCTGCAGTGGATCAACGAGGTGCGCTCCGCGCTTTCGTAGCCGCCGCCCGCGGGCGGTGCCCGCACCCCGGTAGCGGACGGCGCGGCCCGCGCTCGGAGCCGCGCCGGTCCGTTAGAGACTCGGCGCCTGAAAGGTGGCGGCGGCTTCCCCTCGCAGCAGCCGCGCCGCGTACTCCCACTCGAACGGCGACTCGAGGAAGCGCCGGCGTCCGTTGCGGACGTCGAAGCCGAGGCCGGCGGCGTGCGGGAAGTGGCTGTAGATCATCAGCCGCCGCGGCCGGCCGGAGCCGTTGCTGCGCGAGTTGTGCACCAGCAGCACGTGGAACAGCATCACCGATCCCGCGGGCGCGAGGATGTCCTGGCCGCCCTGCAGGTCGATCAGGTCGGCGCGCACCTGGATGTCGCCGTCCGCGAGCCGCTCATGCTCCAGGTGGGCGCTGTGGCTGCCGGGCCACACCCGCAGCGGTCCCGAGTCCGGCGTGCAGGCGTCCATCGACACCGCGGACGAGATGACGCTCTGCGGGTAGTTCTGCGTCTGGTAGTGGGCCCAGTCGCTGTGCACGGGAAAATGGGTGTCGGCGCGCTCCGGCCGCAGGCCGGGCAGCGGCTTTGGGAGCGGCTCCTTGTAGTTGAGCTTCTCCTCCATCAGCACCGGTTCGTCGCCCATGAGCTGCCGCATCGGTCCCAACAAGCGGTCGTCCGCTGCCACCTCGCTCAGGTAGAGGGAGAGGTCATTGATCGGCTGAATCTTGCGCACCATCTGGCGGCCCGACTCGTCCTGCGCCAGATCGAGGCGCCCGCTGGTGCGGCCCAGGGCCAGCGAGGAGTTGATCACCAACTCCAGGATGCGGTCCGCCTCGGCGCGCATGTGCGCCACTTCGGTAGCGTCGAAGGCCGCGGGCAGCACCAAGTAGCCCTGCTCCGCGAACTGCGCGAGTTGCGCCGCATCAAGAAGGGTCGGCATACGCGCAGCATAGCGCGCCGGCGGTGGCAGCGTATAATGGGGCCATGAACGCCTGACGCGCCCCTTCCGGGCGGCGGTGACGCACTGGTTCTGGTTCTGAGGCCTACCGATCGGCGCCGAGCATCACTTCGAGTTGGTCGTGGGGCTTGTAATAGTCGGTGGCGCGGTAGTCGGAGCCCATGTCGCCGAGCAATCGCCGGCGCCGCGGGCTGAGCCGGGCGAGGATGTCGGCCGGTACCTTCTCGTAGTCGTAGGGGCGGCACCACATCTGGCCGTAGCGGAAGGTGACGCTGCGGCGCACGCTGTCGCCCAGGTTGGGCGCCACGCTGTGCCACAGGTTGTGGGGGAAGATCGCCACGTCCCCGGCTTCCACGACGAGCTGCATGGCGCCGGGCGGATCTTCTCCCCCGGGCATACCGGCCTCGGGAAACTCGACCCGGTGGCTGCCCGGGACCAGGCAGAAGTTGGCCCGATCCCGCTGCGGGATATCGGTAAGGAAGAACTGCACCTTGAAGTTCAGCGGCAGGCTGTCGGCGGTGACGCGGATCCGCTGCAATGACGGGCCGGCGTCGGTGTGCCAGCGAAAGTCGGTGCGCCGGCCGGCGGGGCGTACATAGATCTGGGTGCCCATGAGTTGGAGATAGGGTCCCATCAGCCCCACGATGGTGGGGAAGGTGCCCGGATGGTCGATCAGCGGGTCCAGTCCCGCGGTACGCTCGATCGCCTGGATGATGGTATAGGAGCCGTTCGGGGCGAGGGCCGCTTCGTAGCTGGCGATCGCCTCGTCGGCGGCGGCCAGAACCGCTGCGGCCTCGTCACGCGGGATTGCCTGCTTGAGCAGCACGTAGCCCTGCTCGCGCCACTGGGTGAGTACTGCCTCACTCACGGTCTCGGTGTAGGTGGTAGCCATCTCTCCCCTGAGTTTAGCATCTTCTGTATGCCCTCACCGCCGCACCGGAGCAAGCATCGCATGAACACCGAGAAGGAAGCCGCCCGCATCGCGGCGCTGCTGGAGCAACAGAACTACATCGGCGACGACACCATCGTCACCTCCCTGCTGATCGCCGAGCAACTGCGCAAGCCGCTGCTGGTGGAGGGACCCGCCGGCGTCGGCAAGACCGAGATCGCCAAGGTACTGGCGCGCGCGCTGGACACCGACCTGATCCGCCTGCAGTGCTACGAGGGGCTGGACGCCAGCACCGCCCTCTACGAGTGGGACTACAAGCGCCAGTTGCTGCACATCCGCCTGAGCGAGCAGGAAAGCACCTCGCTGGCGGAACGGGAGCAGGAGCTGTTCGATGAACGCTACCTGCTGAAGCGGCCCCTGCTGCAGGCGATCACGCAGCAGCGCAGTCCCGTGCTATTGGTGGACGAGCTGGACCGGGCGGACGAAGAGTTCGAGGCGTTCCTGCTGGAAGTGCTGTCGGACTGGCAGATCTCGATCCCCGAGCTCGGCACCGTGAGCGCCACCCACGTCCCCTACGTGGTGGTGACCAGCAACCGCACCCGCGAGCTGTCCGACGCGGTGCGGCGGCGCTGCCTGTACCTGTGGATCGACTATCCGGACTACGCCAAGGAGCTGGCCATCGTACGGCGGCGGGTGCCCGGCATCGACGCCGCGCTGGCCGACCAGATCTGCCGCTTCGTGGCGGCGGCGCGCAGCGAGCCGCTGCAGAAGGTGCCGGGCGTGGCCGAGACCCTGGACTGGGCCGCCACCTTGGTGGCGTTGCACAGCGACTGCCTCGACGAGGAGGTGGTCGCCGCCACCCTCGGCGTCGTGTTCAAAACCCACGACGACGTGACCCACGTGCGCCGCCAGACCCGGCAGATGCTGGCGGCGCTGGCGGCGGGGTGAACGGGCGCGGTGAGCCCGGGAGCGCCGCGATGACCGCCAACGGCGCGAGTGGCCGCAGCCTGTCGGCGCGCATCGTTCGCTTCTGCCGGCTGCTGCGCAGCGAGGGCGTGGGCCTGGGCCCGGGCGAGCAGGCGGACGCCCTGCGCGCGGCGGCGCTGGCGCTGGATGACCCGCGGCGCTTCCGCGTCGCGCTGCGCGCCGCCACCGCCAAGACGCGCGCCGAGCAGGAGCTGTTCGATGCCTGCTACGCCAGCTACTGGGAGGACCAGGCGGCGCTCACGGACGAGGATCCCGCCCCCGGAGAGCAGGTGCTGCCGCCCGCGCGGTTGCCGCAGCGTGCCCGGCAGACGGCGCAGTTCGCGGCCGACCTCGCGGCCGACTCCAACCGCGAGGTCTCTGCCGCCGCCTACAGCCCGCAGCAGGTCCCGGCGCACACCGACTTCGCGCAGCTCAGCGCCGAGGAGATGGAACAGATGTCCGAGCTATTGCTGCTGATCGGACGCCAGCTCGCGCGCTCGCTGTCGCGCCGCTATGCGCCCGCGGCCCGCGGCGCACGGCTCGACCTGCGCCGCACGCTGCGGGCCGGGCTGCGCTCCGGCGAGCTGCTGGAGCTGGCCCTGCTGCGGCGCCGCCGGCGCCGGCTCAAGCTGGCGCTGATCTGCGACGTGAGCAAGTCGATGGATCTCTACAGCCGCTTCCTGATCCAGTTCATGTTCGCGTTCCAGCGCGCCTACCGCCGCATCGAGACCTTCGTGTTCAGCACCAACCTGCACCGCATCACCGACCAGTTGCGCGGACGCAACCTCTCGCTGGCGCTCGATCTGCTGGCGGCGACCGTGCCGGAGTGGGCCGGCGGCACCCGCATCGGCGCCTCTCTGGAGCAGTACCTGGAGCAGTATGGGCGCACCGCCCTGGACCGGCGCACCGTGGTGGCGATCCTCAGCGACGGCTGGGACACCGGCGACGTCGAGCTGCTCAGCGCCAGCATGGAGGAGATCCAGCGCCGCGCGGCCCTGGTGATCTGGCTCAATCCGCTGCTCGGCAACCCCGACTACCGGCCGCAGACGCGCGGCATGTGCGCCGCCCTGCCCTTCGTCGACGTGTTCGCCGCCGCCCACAACGC
>JAKZWC010000450.1:0-16294 GCA_047515735.1 Spirochaetales bacterium
CGGTGCCGCCGCGGAGCCCGCGGCGGCACCGCGCGATCTGTTTCCTTCGGAGCAGCTCACCTTCCGTTACTACTTCCACTTCGTCACCGAGAATCGACCGGGCATCTGGGCCCAGGTGACGGGATTGTTGGCCGAGCACGAGATCAACATCGAGTCTGTGCACCAGAAGTGGGAGGATCCCGAGCAACCGTCGGATCTCTACGTTCTCGTGGATCCGGTCCCCGAGCATCGCGCACGGGCAGCGCTCGACGCTATCCGGACCGCGCCCGGTATCTTTTCCGAATCTCGTTTTTATCGCATACTTCCAAATGAGCCTGAGTAGCGCGGCCGGCATGGGGTTCGGCAGGCGCTGTCCACGGTTCCGGTAGAGTTGCAAATGCAGGATTTCTTTCGCGTCATCAACGTAGCCCTGATCGTCTACATGCTGCTGATCGTGCTGCGCATCATGGCGTCCTGGTTTCGCAGGGTGGCACCGGGAGGCGCAGCAGACACCTTCACCAGTTACCTGCGCCAGGCGACCGACCCCTATCTCCAGCTCTTTCACCGTTTTACCTTCCTGCGTGCCGGCGGGATGGATTTCACTCCACTGGCCGGCATCTTCGTGCTGGTGGTTGCTTCCGAGATGACTCGGCAGCTGGCCAATCAGCAAGAGGTCACTCCCGGCTACTTCCTGGGGGTGTCGGTGTTCGCTGCCTGGCGCATGGTGTCGATCATCGTGCTGATGCTACTGGTGGCCTGTGTCGCGCGCTTCGTGACCCTGCGCTTTCTCGGGCGCACCGACACCCCGATGGCGCGCATGGTGGATGCCCTGGCGCAGGCCCCAGTGCGCACCGTCGCGCGCTACATCCCGCTGGGAGAGAACGGCAGCGAGGCGAACTATCTCCTGATTACGATCGTGATTCTGTTCGGGATATGGATAGTCGGGCGCGTCGTGACGGAGTTCCTGGTGAGATACCTGTTCTCTCTCTCCTAGTGTGGCGTCCCGGTTGTGCTGCCCACGGCGCGGCGCCGCGCACGCCGCAGGCCGCAGCGGGAGCAGCAGCGAGGCGCAATCCCGCCGCAACGGCGCGCGCGATAACCGGCGCAGCCCGCCAGGGCAGGCCGCGACCCGACAGTCAGCGACGTGTTGCTGGCGACGCTGACCGAGCCGCTGATCAGCCTGCGCGGGGTGGGACCGGCTGCGGTGCGAGCCTTGGCACGCCTGGATGTGGCGACGGTGGGCGATCTTCTCGAGCATTTTCCACGCGCCCACGAAGACCGCAGCCGATTCACTCCGCTGACGGCGGTGTCGCCGGGGCGGCCGGTGGTGGTGCAGGCAGTGGTAACGGCGCACGGGTGGTTCGGCCCGCGTGGCCGCCATCTGCGGGTGGAGCTTGCCGGCGAGCGATCCCCGGAGCCGGCAGGCGCGGCACTGCTCTGTTTCGGCCGCCGCTTTCTGGTCCGTTCCCTTGCGGTCGGCACGCGGATCACCGTAGCGGCTGTCTTCGAGCGGCGTGGCGCGTGGCTGGAGGCGGGAGCGTTCGAGGTGCAGCGTGGTGCCGATCCGGCGAGCTTCGGTCGCATCATCCCGGTCTACCCCCTTACCGAGGGCGTGCGCCCGGCGATGCTGCGCCGGATAATGCTCGCGGCGTGTAGCTGCCTGCAGGGGCTGGATACCAGCTGGGACGCCTACTGCGTACGTCGCGGCCTGTTGCCGGTGGCGGCCGCGATACGAACGCTGCACTTCCCCGACGATGCCGCGGCACTGCGCCATGCACGTACCTCGGTGGCCTACGCCGAGCTGCTGCAACTGCAGCTGGCACTGCACCGGCGGCAAGCGCCGCGGCGCGCGCCGCGGCGCTTCGGCGGTGCGCTCTCCGACCTGGTGGCCCGCGGACTGCCGTTTGCGCTGACCGGCGACCAGGAGGCGGCACGCCGCGAGATCGCCGCAGGGTTGCGCGCGCCGTTGCCCGGCGCGCGCCTGCTGCAGGGTGACGTGGGCTGCGGCAAGACTCTGGTGGCGTTGTTGGCTGCCGCCTGCGTAATCGAGGCGCAGGAGCAGGTGGCGCTGATCGTCCCCACCGAACTGCTCGCCCGGCAGCACGCTCGAACCGCTGCCACCGTCCTCGCTCCCTGGGGAATCAACGTGGCGCTGCTGACGGGGAATACGTCTGCCGACGTTGCGCGGCGCCGCGGCGAGGGGCGGCAGGCCTTGCTGGCGGCTTTGCGAGCCCGGCAGATCGACCTCCTGGTCGGTACCCACGCACTGTTGCAGGGTGACGTGGCGTTCGGTCGTCTGGGACTGGTGATCGTGGATGAGCAGCACCGCTTCGGCGTGGCGCAGCGGCGCCACCTGCTGGAGCGGAACTCGGGAGCCGATCTGCTGCTCATGACGGCTACCCCGATCCCGCGCTCCCTCGCGTTGACGGTGTACGGGGACCTCGAGTTGTCGGTGATTCGGAAGCTGCCGCCCGGGCGTTCCCCGGTACGTACCCACCTGGCACGCAGCGATCGCCTGCCCGAGGTGTTCGCACGGGTGCGCCGGGAATTGGCTGCCGGCGGCCAGGCGTACTTCGTGGCTCCCAGAATCGGGGAGTCTCCGGCGGCCGGCGGGACCGGCCCGCGTCCTGCTCAGGATGACGGCGAAGTGCCTCCCGAGCCGGTTCCCGACGCCGTGTCGTTGCACGCCACGCTGAGCACCGAGGTATACCCGGAGTTCGGCGTGGGGCTGATCCACGGCGCCATGCACGAGCAGCAGAAACATGACACCATGGAGGCTTTCCGCAATGGTGAGCTGGCGGTACTGGTGGCTACCACGGTGGTAGAGGTAGGCGTGGACGTAACCAACGCTGCCGGTATGGTGGTGCTGGGCGCCGAGCGGTTCGGGCTGGCGACCCTGCACCAGCTACGCGGCCGCGTCGGGCGTGGCGCACGCCAGGGCTACACGTTTTTCGTCTATACGTCCCCCCTCGCCGCCACCGGGGCGGCGCGGCTACGGGCGCTGAAGGAGACCGGTGACGGCTTCGAGATCGCGGAGCGCGACTTGACCCTGCGTGGTCCGGGCGAGTTGCTCGGCCTGCGTCAGGCAGGGATGCCGGAGTTGCGGGTGGCCGAATTGGGGCGCGATCTGGCGCTGGCGCGGCAGGCGCGGCGCGATGCCCGCGGCGCGCTCGCCGCGCCGGGCACGCCACAGGCTGCGGGCGCGGGGGAATAGGGTATGCGGGTTACCGGGGGCTGCTATCGCGGCCGGCGCCTGGAGGTTCCGCCGCGCCCGGTGCGCCCGACCACCGACCGGATGCGCGAGGCGCTGTTCAACGTGCTGGCGGCGCGCGGCATGTCCGTGGAGGGCACGCACTTCCTCGACCTGTTCAGCGGCTCCGGCAGCATGGCGGTGGAGGCGGCGTCGCGTGGCGCCGCCTCCGTCACGCTGGTGGAGCGAGATCTGCGCAAGCGCCCCTGCCTGCGGCGCAATACCAGCTTCGTGAGCGCGGCAGTGCGGATCCACATCTCGCCTTGCGAGCGCTTTCTTGCCCGGGCGCGTCCCGTAGCCGGTTGCGGGTGGGATCTGGTGTTCGTCGATCCGCCCTTTGCCTATCGCCACAAGCCGGAACTGTTGGCGGCGCTGGGCGACCGTAACCTGCTGCGCGACCGCGCCCTGGTGCTGGTCCACCTGCCGGCTCAGGAGGCGTTGCCGGGCGAACCGGGATTCACCTGCCTCGAACGCCGCAGCTACGGCGGTTCCGCGGTATGCTTCTTCGAACCCGTTGTCCGGAGGTGCCGTTGACACAACCGTGGGTGCCTGGGTAGCTTGCCTCCCTGGAGGAGCCATGCGGCGCCTCACTTGGCGGGGACAGTGTATGTCCGCCTCTGTGTTTGCCCGCCTCTGTGTTCGTTCGCCTCTGTGTTCGTTCGCCTCTGTGTTTGCCCGGCCTCTGTAGCTCAGTTGGTAGAGCACCACCATGGTAAGGTGGGGGTCACCGGTTCAAGTCCGGTCGGGGGCTTGTCTTTTCTTCACTAGGGGTCTATATTCTCGCTTCCGACACAAGGTGGAGATCTCCGTAAGATGGCCAAGGCGAAAGTTGTCGAGTTGGTGTCGTTGGAGTGCGTGCCGTGCTCCGAGGCTACCAGTGGAACCCGTGTGCGCAATTACACGACTTCCAAGAACCGCCGCACGGTACCGGGAAAGCTGGAACTGAAGAAGTACTGTCCGCGTTGTCGCACTCATACGCGGCACCGGGAGGGGCGGGTCAAGTAGGCCCGCCAAGGCCAGCGGGATCTGGTAGCGCCCGGGTGGAGGCGTCCGGTCGGGGTGTCGCCTCGGCGGCCACCTGTAGTCCGGGCTGAGTGGTGGAGCCCCTGCTGATAGTGGGCGGCTGGAGCAGCTAAGGCCAGTAGCTCCAATTGGCAGAGCGCCGGTCTCCAAAACCGGATGTTGCAGGTTCGAATCCTGCCTGGCCTGGAACGGCTAGCGGCAAGTGGGTTAGGTCGCCGGGAGCTTGTCGGGTTCACCCGACGAGGTTCCGGCGGAAGGTAAAGGGATGGGCGAAAGCCGTCGCTGGCGACGGTTTTCGGGCGATAGCATCATGCGAGCGTGTGAGGGGCTGTGAAGCGCATCGTTCAGTTTTGTCGCGAGAGCTACGCCGAGTTGCGCAAAGTGTCTTGGCCGAGTCGTGAGGAGGTTGGAAACTCAACCAGGATAGTACTGATATCCGTCGCCTTGATCGCTCTGGCTCTGGGAATCGTGGACTTCGTCTTCTTCCAGGCCGTCGATTTCATCTTCTAACACCCGTAGGCGACAGAGGTTGAGGTAGGCCGACGAGCACGAGATGGCGAAAGGCTGGTACGTAGTTCACACTTATTCAGGTTACGAGAACAAGGTGCAGAAGCATTTGACTCGCCTCATGGAGAGTCAGGAGTTCAAGGAGCAGTTGTTTGACGTCAAGGTGCCCCAGGAAGACGTGGTCGAAGTCAGGGACGGCAAGAAGCGCGTCACCTCCAAGAAGTTCCTGCCCGGCTACATTCTCCTGGAGATGGACCTCGGCGACGCACGCTGGAAGGAACTGACCTCTTCGATCCGCCGGATTCAGGGCGTGACGGCTTTCGTGGGAGCTCAGACCGGACGTAAGCCGCAGCCGATCTCCGGTGACGAGGTTCGTTCGATACTGCAGAAGTCGGGTGCCATGAAGACCGATCGCATGATGCGCCCGCGGCAAACCTTCTCTCTGGGCGAGTCGGTGCGCATCGTCGACGGTCCGTTCGACTCCTTTACCGGGACGGTGGAGGAAGTCAACCTGGAGAAGGGCAAGCTGCGGGTCTCGGTGGGCATCTTCGGCCGCTCGACGCCGGTAGAGTTGGACTTTCTCCAAGTGGAGACGGTGTAAGTCAGGAGCAAGCATGGCCAAGAAACGCATTAACGCAGTCGTCAAGTTGCAGGTGCCCGCGGGGCAGGCTACGCCGGCACCGCCGGTGGGGCCGGCTCTGGGTCCGCATGGCGTCAGCGCGCCGCAATTCGTGCAGCAGTTCAACGAGCGGACCAAGAGCGAGGAGCCGGGCCTGACCGTTCCGGTAGTGGTCACGGTGTACGCCGACCGTACATTCAGCTTCGAGATCAAGACGCCGCCGGCGGCGGTGCTGATCAAGAAGGAGATCGGCCTCGAAAAGGGGTCGCCGGAGTCGAACCGCACCAAGGTCGGCGTCATCAGTCGTGCCGCGCTCGAGGAAATCGCGGCACGCAAGATGCAGGATCTCAACGCCAATGACCTGCAGGCCGCGTCCAAGGTGATTGCGGGCACTGCGCGCAGCATGGGCGTAACGGTGGAGGGCTGACGCAGATGCCACGCAGCAAGCGCTACCGGTCAGCCACGGAACGGCTGGACCGTGACCGCAGCTATCCCCTCGCGGAAGCCCTCGCGCTGGTCAAGAGCAACGCCTCCGCGAAGTTCGACGAGACCGTGGAGTGCCATATCAAGCTCAATCTCAAAGGCAACCAGACGGTGCGTGATACCACCGTGCTGCCGCACGGCTTTCGGGCGGAGCAGCGGATCCTGGTGTTTGCCCGCGATGAGAAGGCGGAGGAGGCGCAAGCCGCCGGGGCCGCTCATGTCGGCGCGGAGGATCTGGTCGAGAAGATCCGCGGCGGCTGGCTGGACTTCGACGTAGCCGTCGCCACACCCGACATGATGCGTCACGTCGGCCGATTGGGCCCGGTGCTTGGGCGCAGGGGGCTGATGCCCAACCCGAAGACGCGTACCGTCACCAATGACCTGAGCGCCGCGATCGCGGAGCTCAGGCGCGGGCGGGTGGAGTTCCGGGCCGACAAGACCGGCGTGGTGCACATGCCCGTCGGCAAGGTGTCGATGGAGCCGGCGCCGGTGGGTGAGAACGTGTCCGCGCTCCTTGAGGAGATCGGCAAGCGCCGCCCGCCCGATCTCAAGGGCGAATTCATCGCATCGGTGGCCGTCAGCTCGACCATGGGTCCCGGCATCAGGGTGGAGCGGGAAGCGGTGGCCGGCGCGGCGTCGCGGTGAGGGGGCACGGTCACTCCGTGAAATGGAAGACGATGAACATCGATATACCGGCATCGCCTGCCGGCCGGAATTTTCGGATGAGGCTTGATGGCTGAAGGCGTGCAACAGTACAAGGCCGATCAGGTGGCGGTACTGAAGGCGGCGCTGGAGGAGTATCCCAATGTCTACTTCTCCGACTTCCGTGGCCTGTCGGTCAGCCAGATAACGGAGTTACGCGGTCTGCTGCGCGAGAGCAGCGCGCGCTATTCCGTAGTCAAGAACCGGTACACCAAGATTGCGCTGCAGCAGTTGGGGCGTGAGGGGACGGACGAGTACCTGACGGGACCCACTGCGTTGGCGCTGGTACGCGATGACGTGGCTCCGGTCGCCAGGACGCTGTTGAACTTCGGCCGCAACGCACCGGTCAAGGTGAAGGGCGGATACATTGACGGTAAGGCGATCACCCCGGAGGAGGTGGTGGCGCTGTCGCGGCTGCCGAGCCGCGAGCAGCTTCTGGCGATGCTGATGGCGGCAATGCACGGCCCCGTGCGCGGTCTCGCCTATGTCCTGCGCGGGTCGGTAGAACGGGTCGCGCGGGTGCTCCAGGCGGTCGCCGACCAGAAAGCCGAACAGAGCAAGACGAACGACAACGAAACTGGTTAGACACCAATTCATAGGAGAGACAATAGATGGCTGCACTTTCCACTGAGCAGATAATCGACGCGATTTCAAGCATGAGCGTGCTTGAGGTCTCGGAGCTGGTAAAGGCGTTCGAAGACAAGTTCGGGGTGAGCGCCGCTGCTCCCGTAGCAGTAGCGGCTGCCCCGGCCGCCGGCGCCGACGCGGCTGAGGAAGAGGAAGAGCAAACCGAGTTCACGGTGCTGTTGAAGGGCTTCGATGCCGGCAAGAAGATTCCCATTATCAAAGAAGTGAGGGCAATTACGGGCCTGGGCCTCAAGGAGGCCAAGCAGCTCGTGGAGACTCAGGACAGGCCGATCAAGGAAGCTGTTTCCAAGGAGGAAGCGCAAAAACTGAAAGAGCAGTTGGAGACCGCCGGCGGGTCCGTCGAGGTCCAGTAAACGGCTACCAAGAGCTTCTACCTGTGCCGGCGAAGCCCCTTCGCCGGCTCCGTATCCCTGTTGCAGCCGTACTGCGGCTGTGGTGTCTCACATCACCGGCACGCCGTTACCGGCGCCACTGGACACCTATATCCAGGAGTCACTCAAGCACGATGAATGTTGCGAGCACGACGGATGCGACGCGCATTACGCGCACGTTTCTCGGCCGGGGGCGCGACGACGTCATCGCCATGCCCAATCTGGTCGATATCCAGCTCTCGTCCTACGAGCGTTTTCTGCAGCGGGAGTTGCTGGCGGCCGGTGAGCCGCCTGCTCACCAAGGCCTGGAGGAGGTGTTCCAGGAGATCTTCTCCATCGAGAGTCCGAATGGTGACATGGTGCTGGAGTACGTCGGCTATACCCTTGACGAGTCCGGCATCAAACTCACTGAGCAGGAGTGCAAGAACAAGGGGCTCTCCTTCGTGATCCCCCTCAAGGCAAAGATCAACCTGGTATTCTGGGGCACCGGTGAGATTCGCCAGAAAGAGATCTACATGGGTGACATCCCACTCATGACCGGGCGCGGCACCTTCGTCATAAACGGCGCCGAACGCGTAGTGGTGAGTCAGATCCATCGCTCTCCCGGCGTCATCTTCTCACATGAGAAGGGATCCTACACCTCCCGCATCATTCCCTATCGCGGCTCCTGGCTGGAGTTCGAGGTAGATCAGAAGAACGAGCTGATATTCGCCAAGATAGACCGCAAGAAGCGGCTGCTGGCGACGGTCTTTCTGCGTGCCCTAGGGTTCGACAGCCGCGAGCGCATCATCGAGCTGTTCTATCAGACCAAGTCGATCACCATCGATGACTCCGGCGAGACCAAGGAAGCTCTCATCGGCAGTGTGTTATCCAAGGCAGTGTACCGCAGCGATGGCGAGGTGCAGAAGAAGCTGTACCGTGCTGGTGAGAAGATTCATCCTCATGATGTCGAGGAGTTGCTCCATTCGGGGATTCGGACGGTTGAGATCATCGACCTCGACCACCCGGAGTCGCTGCACAGTCAGATCATCCTCAATTGCTTCGAACGCGAAGAGGTCAAGCTGATCAAGGATGACGGCGAACGCGATGAGCTTTCCAAGGAGGAGGCGATCGCGCGGGTCTACGCGGTTATCAAACCGGGTGAGCCGATCACCATCGAGAGCGCTGAGAAGGATCTGCACAGCATGTTCTTTTCGTCGCGTCGATACGACCTGGGCCGGGTGGGCCGCTACAAGCTGAACAAGAAGTTCGACTACCCGGCGCCCAAGGAGAGTCACACGCTGACGCCGGATGACATCGTCGCTACCATGACCTTCCTGGTACGGGTTTTCATCGGCGAGGGCAACATCGACGACATCGACCATCTCGGCAACCGGCGGGTGCGCTCGGTGGGTGAGTTGCTGACCAACCACCTGAAGATCGCCTTCTCACGCATGGAGCGCATCGCCAAGGAGCGCATGTCCCTCAAGGAGGCCGACACGATCCGACCGCAGGATCTGGTCTCGATCAAACCCATCGTCGCCACCATCAAGGAGTTCTTCGGCTCCAGCCAGCTGTCCCAGTTCATGGATCAGGTCAATCCGCTGGCCGAGCTGACCCACAAGCGGCGGCTCAACGCCCTCGGTCCCGGTGGACTATCGCGGGACCGCGCCGGATTCGAGGTGCGCGACGTACACTACACCCATTACGGGCGAATGTGTCCGATCGAGACCCCGGAGGGTCCGAACATCGGTCTGATCGTCTCGCTGGCGAACTACACCACCGTCAATGAGTACGGTTTCCTGGAGACACCCTACCGCAAGGTGGAGAACGGTACGGTCACCCGCAAGATCGAGTACCTGTCGGCAATCGAGGAAGAGAAGTTCTTCATTGCCCAGGCGGGGGCGACGGTCGACACCAGCGGCAGACTTCCCGACCACCTGATGGCCGTACGCAAGGGTGGAGACTATATCGCGGCGGGTCCCGAATCCATCCAGTACATGGATGTGTCTCCGAAGCAGATAATCTCCGTGTCGGCGTCGCTGATCCCGTTCCTGGAGCACGACGACGCCAACCGCGCGCTGATGGGGTCCAACATGCAGCGCCAAGCGGTGCCCCTCATTCAGCCGGAACCGCCGCGGGTGGGAACCGGCATGGAGGGCAAGACAGCCTACGACTCGGGGGTGCTGGTGTTGGCCGACAGAGCCGGCACGGTAGTGCACGTGACTAGCCGGCAGGTACGCATCAGGCCGGAACAGGTCAACGGCAACGGTACCGCCGGGCGCGGCGGCCATTCGCGTTTCGAGGACGGCACGGACGTATACGACATGGTCAAGTACCAGCGCACCAATCAGGACACCTGTTTCTCCCAGAAACCGATAGTGAAGGTGGGCCAGAGAGTCGAAGGGGGCGGCGTGCTCGCCGACGGGCCGGCCACCTATTTGGGCGAGTTGGCACTCGGGCGCAACGTGATCGTCGCCTTCATGCCGTGGAACGGCTACAACTACGAGGACGCTATCCTGATCTCCTCCAAGGTGATCAAGGAGGACATCTTCACTTCCATCCACATCAAGGAGTTCTCGGTCGACGTACGGGAGACCAAGTTGGGGCCGGAAAAGATCACCCGCGACATTCCCAACACCAGTGAACAGGCGTTCGACCAGCTCGACGAGGAGGGGGTGGTTCGCATTGGCGCGCACGTGCCCGATTCCGCCATCCTGGTGGGCAAGGTGACGCCCAAGAGCGAGACCGATTCCACCCCGGAATTCAAGCTGCTGAACTCCATCTTCGGCGAAAAGGCGAAGGAGGTGCGGGACACCTCGCTACGCGTGCCGCACGGGGTGGAGGGCACCGTGATCGATGTGCAGCGCCTGCGGCGCGTGGACGGTGACGAGCTCAATCCCGGAGTGGAAGAAGTGGTCAAGGTGTTGGTGGCCACCAAGCGCAAGTTGCAGGAAGGCGACAAGATGGCCGGCCGACACGGCAACAAGGGGGTGATCGCCCGCATCCTCCCGGAAGAAGACATGCCGTTCATGGCTGACGGCACGCCGGTGGACATCGTGCTCAATCCTCTCGGTGTGCCCTCGCGCATGAATCTGGGGCAGATCATGGAGACCGAGTTGGGCTGGGCTGCGGAGCAGCTGCACGAGTGGTACGCCACCCCGGTGTTTCAGTCAGCCACCAACGAGATGATTGCCAACAAGCTTCGCGAAGCCGGGCTGCCCGAGACCTCCAAGATCGCCTTGTACGACGGTCTGACCGGCGAGGCGTTCGAGAACCCGGTGACGGTGGGCGTGATCTACATGATGAAGCTGCTGCACCTGGTGGATGACAAGATGCACTCCCGCTCCACCGGTCCTTATTCCCTGGTTACCCAGCAGCCGCTGGGCGGCAAGGCACAGTTCGGCGGGCAGCGGCTGGGCGAAATGGAGGTGTGGGCGCTGGAAGCCTACGGTGCCGCCAATACCCTGCAGGAGCTGCTTACGGTCAAGTCGGATGACATGGCCGGGCGGGCGAAGATCTACGAGAGCATTGTGAAGGGGGAGCCATTCCAGCCCTCCGGCGTACCCGAGTCGTTCAACGTTCTGGTACAGGAGCTGCGGGGGCTGACGCTGGACATCTCGATCTACGATTCACGTGGCAAGCTGATTCCGCTCACCGAGCGCGACGAGGAACTGATCAGCCGACAGGGAGCAAGGTTCTAAGGAGGGTGGCATGAGAGACTTTCAGGACTTCGAGCGCATTACCATAAAGCTGGCCTCGCCGGAAGAGATTCGGGCCTGGTCCTACGGCGAGGTCAAGAAGCCGGAGACGATCAACTATCGCACCCTGCGGCCGGAGAAGGATGGCTTGTTCTGCGAGCGCATCTTCGGCACCACCAAGGAGTGGGAGTGCTACTGCGGCAAGTTCAAGTCGATCCGCTATCGCGGAGTGATCTGTGATCGCTGCGGTGTGGAGGTAACCCACTTTCGGGTCCGGCGGGAACGTATGGGCCACATCGAGCTGGCGGCGCCGGTCTCGCACATCTGGTTCTACCGCTCGGTACCGTCGCGCATGGGACTGCTGCTCGATCTGTCGATCGCGGCGCTGCGCTCCATTCTGTACTACGAGAAATACATCGTTATCGATCCCGGCGACACCGACCTGAAGCGCATGGAGCTGCTCACTGAAGAGGAGTATCTGGAAGCCCGCGCCCGCTTCCAGACGAGCTTTTCCGCAGGCATCGGCGCGGAAGCTATTCGTACCCTGCTGGAGAGCATGGAGCTCGATTCTCTGAGCGTCGAGCTGCGCGCCAAGATGGTGGAGAAGGGTGCGAAGAGCGACAAGCGGCTGCTGAAGCGGATCGAGATCGTGGAGAATTTCCGCGACTCACGGAACCAGCCCGAGTGGATGATCCTCGACGTCATCCCGGTGATTCCCCCCGAGTTGCGACCCATGGTGCAACTCGACGGCGGGCGTTTCGCCACCTCCGACCTGAATGATCTCTACCGCCGGGTGATCAACCGTAACAACCGCCTCAAGCGGCTGCTGGCGCTCAACGCGCCCGACATCATCATCCGCAACGAGAAGCGCATGCTGCAGGAGGCGGTGGACGCACTGTTCGATAACTCCAAGAAGAAGCGCGTGGTGAAAGGGGCGGCCAACCGCCCGCTGAAGTCGCTTTCCGACATGCTCAAGGGCAAGCAGGGGCGGTTCCGGCAGAACCTGTTGGGCAAGCGCGTGGACTACTCCGGCCGGTCGGTAATCGTGGTCGGCCCGGATCTCAAGCTGCACCAGTGCGGGCTTCCCACCAAGATGGCCCTCGAGTTGTTCAAGCCGTTCATCATGAAGAAGCTGGTCGAGAAGGACGTGGTGTTCAACATCAAGAAGGCCAAGTCCCTGGTGGAGGAAGAGACCTCCGAGGTGTGGGCGGTGCTGGAAGAGGTGATCGCCGAGCACCCGGTGCTGCTCAACCGCGCGCCTACTCTGCACCGTCTCGGCATCCAGGCGTTCGAGCCGGTGCTGGTGGAGGGCAAGGCCATCAAGCTGCACCCCCTGGTCTGCCACGCGTTCAACGCCGACTTCGACGGCGACCAGATGGCCGTGCACGTGCCGCTGAGCCCGGAGGCGCAGATCGAGTCCTGGACCCTCATGCTCTCCTCCCAGAACCTGCTCAATCCGGCCAACGGCGCACCCATCGTAGTACCGACGCAGGATATGGTGCTGGGCATCAACTACCTGACCCTGGTCAGACCCGGCGCCAAGGGCGAAGGTCGCTACTACTCCAGCCCCTACGAGGTGCTGATGGCGGTCGATGCCCACAGCGTGGACTACAATGCCCGTATCCACGTACGTCTGAACGGCTCGCGCGGCCATCACACCGGTGGCGATGACACCGAAGCCAACGGCGCGCACGCCGGCTACGTCGAGACCACACCCGGCCGGGTGATCCTCAACGAGGAACTGCCCGACGTGGTGGAGTTCATCAACGAGCCCCTCAACGAGAAGGGGCTGCGCGACCTGATCGCCCAGTGCTACGAGAAGCACGGCCCCGACGTAACGGTGCGGATGCTGGATTCGGTCAAGGAGCTGGGCTTTCGCTACGCCACCAAGTTCGGCGCCACCATCGGGATGGAAGACATCATCGTCCCCCACGCCAAGGAGGGCATGATCAAGGCTGCCACCGAACAGGTGGAGCAGATCCACAACCAGTACCTGCAGGGCCACATCACCAACGAGGAGCGGTACAACCGTGTCATCGAAGTGTGGAGCACCACCAACGACGAGCTGACCAACGAGCTGATGAAGGAGTTGGAGGCCGACAAGCAGGGTTTCAACCCGGTGCACATGATGGCCAACTCCGGCGCGCGCGGCAGTCGCAGCCAGATCCGCCAGCTCGCCGGCATGCGCGGTCTGATGGCCAAACCATCGGGCGACATCATCGAGTTGCCGATTCGCTCCAGCTTCAAGGACGGCCTCGACGTTACCGAGTTCTTCATTTCCACCAACGGGGCGCGCAAGGGGTTGGCGGACACGGCGTTGAAGACCGCGGATGCCGGGTATCTGACCCGCCGTCTGGTGGATATCGCCCAGGACGTGGTGGTGAACGAGCTGGACTGCGGCACTATCAACGGCATCGACCAGAGTGCCATCAAGGATGGCGAGGAGATCGTCGAGCCGCTGCGCGACCGGATTGCGGGTCGTTTTACCCTGGAGCGGGTCCGCCATCCGATTACGCGGGACATTCTGGTAAACGTAAACGAGGAAATTACCGACGACATCGCGGAACTGATCGAGCGCATCGGCGTGGAGTCAGTCCGTATCCGTACCGTGTTGACCTGCGAGTCGAAGCAGGGGGTGTGCCAGAAGTGCTACGGCCGTAACCTGGCGAACAACCGTACGGTAGAGATCGGCGAAGCGGTGGGTATCATCGCCGCCCAGTCCATCGGGCAGCCGGGGACCCAGCTCACCATGCGCACCTTCCACATTGGCGGCGCCGCCACCCAGATAAGCGAGGAAAATCGTGTCTACCTGCGTTATCCGGTGTACGTACGGGAGGTGCACGGCACCACGGTGACCCGCGAGAACGGCAATCTGCTGTTCAGCCGCAAGGGCTACCTGATGGTGAACAAGGTGATCCAGCAGATAGCCAGACAGCCCGGCGACCAAGTGATGGTAGAGAATGGACAGCAGGTGCTGGGCGAGGCGGAAGTGCTGCGGCGCGACGGCAGCGTCATCCTGGCTGAGGATGTGGGGTTCATCTTTTTCCATGAAGACCAGATCCTGATCATCGCCCAACCCAAGCGCGTGGAGGTGCGCAACGGCTCCGAGCTGTTGGTGAAGGAGGGCCAGGTGGTACCGGCGGATGAAACAATCGCCTACTTCGATCCGTTCGCGGAGCCGATCATCGCCGAGGTGCCTGGACGGTTGCGGTTCGAGGACATCGTGCTTGGCACGACGCTCAAGGAAGAGATCAACGAAGATACCGGCAAGATCGAGAAGAAGATCACCGAGTTCCCCCTGGAGTCGCTGCAGCCGCGGATCATCGTGGTTGACGAGGAGGAAAACGAGGTCGCCAACTACTACCTGCCCGGCCAGGCCTATCTCAACGTCGATGACGGCGAACAGGTGGTCGCGGGCCGCGTGGTGGCAAAGCTGCTGAAGGAGAGCGTCAAGACCCGCGACATCACCGGCGGTCTGCCGCGTGTGGGCGAGCTGTTCGAAGCGCGCCGCTCCAAGTTACCGGCGGTGCTCGCCAAGATCGGCGGCATGGTGAAGTTCAAGGGCATTGCCAAGGGCAAGCGTTCGATCAACGTGCTCGATCCGTTCGGCAAGGAGTACAAGCACGCCGTGCCGATGGGCAAGCACCTGCTGGTGCGCGACGGCGATACGGTGGAGGCCGGCGAGTTGCTGTGCGACGGCGGTATCGATCCCCACGACATCCTCCAGATTCTCGGCGAGAACGAACTGCAGCGCTATCTGGTGAACGAAATCCAGGAGGTGTACCGGCTGCAGGGCGTGAAGATCAACGACAAACACATCGGGGTGATCATTCGCCAGATGATGAAGAAGATCGAAATCGTGGGAGTGGGCGATACCACGTTCATCTACGGCCAGCAGGTGGATCGCCATACGTTCAACGAGGAAAACAACAAGGTGATGCGCGAAGGCGGTCAGCCGGCCGTGGCGCAGCCATTGCTGTTGGGCATCACCCGCGCCTCGCTGAACATCGATTCCTTCATCTCGGCAGCGTCATTCCAGGAGACCACCCGCGTGCTGACCAACTCCTCCATAGCGGGAGCCTCCGACCGCCTGAGTGGGCTGAAGGAGAACGTGATCATCGGCCACTTGATTCCGGCCGGAACCGGCATGCGGCAGTACCGCGACGTGAAGCTGTTCGACGAGAACATGGAGAACCTGGACATCAAGATCCAGCGCATTCTGGAGCAGCGGCGCCAGGAGGAGTTGGAGCGGGAAGCGGCGGAACAGGAATTGGACGAGGCCTACGAGGAGGTCGACTCCGGCGTGGAGGCCGTAGTGCCCGGCGGGGGCGTCGAACCCGCGCCGGAGGCAGATTCGGAACCGGGCCCTTCCAACCCGCTGTCGGAGGTCGCCCCGCAATAACTCCGGTGCACCCTGCGCGGCTTGCGGGTCGCGCTGGGGGGACGCACTTCGGGGTTGACCTTTTTGTCGCACTCAACTAACTTGAGGACCGCACTTTCGCCTCGGACAGTCGGGGCGTTGGTGTGCCGTCGCTACGCCCCGTCCCGTTAAAAGGGGCATCCCGAACACCAGGGTACCGAGGTCGTGAAATGATCGCCCCCGTGACGCCGCGAGGGTGGGAGCACGGTATTTGTGCTGCCACGGTGAGGTTCGCACGGCCCGTAGCGCCGGGGAGCAGGTAGGAGAGAGAAGATGCCGACGATCAACCAGCTTATCCGCAAAGGCCGCAAGCGGCCGCGCAACAAGTCCAAGTCACCGGCACTGCAGGCCTGCCCACAGAAGCGCGGGGTCTGCACCCAGGTGCGTACGATCACGCCGCGCAAGCCCAACTCGGCACTGCGCAAGGTGGCGCGCGTGAGGCTGTCCAACAACGTGGAGGTCAACGCCTACATCCCGGGCATCGGGCATACCTTGCAGGAGCATTCGGTGGTGTTGATCCGCGGCGGGCGAGTGAAGGACCTGGCCGGGGTGCGCTACCACGTGGTGCGCGGCACCAAGGACACTCTCGGCGTCGAGGATCGCCGCAAGGGC
>JAKZWC010000451.1:0-4305 GCA_047515735.1 Spirochaetales bacterium
GTCGTGGACCGTGTCGGACGACGGCCGCACCTACACCTTCACGCTGCGCGACGGCCTCGCCTGGTCGGACGGACAGCCGGTAACCGCCGCCGACTTCGAGTATTCGTTCCAGACCATCGTCGATCCCGACAGCGCGACCCCGTTCGCGTATCGCGCGTTCATCATCGAGAACGCCGCCGCGGTCAACGCCGGCGAGCAGCCGGTGTCCGCCCTTGGCGTGCAGGCGGTGGACGACCGCACCCTGAGCATCACCCTCACCGAACCGGCCGGGTGGTTCCTCTCCTCCCTGAGTTCGATGGGTCACAGCGTGCCGCGCTGGGTGCGCGAGGCGCACGGCGCCGATTGGGTGCAGCCCGAAAACATCGTGGTCAACGGCCCCTACAAGCTGGTCGAAGCGATGCCGGAAGACCGCTACGTGCTGGAGCAGAATAGCGGCTACTTCGACGCCGCCAACGTGGATATTCCGCGCCTCACCTTCCTGGTGGTCAAGGATGCCTCCACCCAGTTGGCGATGTACGAGGCAGGCGAGCTGGACTTCATCGAGTCGATCCCGCCCGGCGAGTTGGACCGCGTCAGCGCGGATGACGTGCTCGGGCCCGAGTACTACAACGGTCCGCGGTTCGTGGTGTATTACTACTTCTTCAACGTGACCAAGGCGCCGTTCGACAACGTGCTGGTGCGCAAGGCGTTCGCCGCCGCGCTGGACAAGGACACGGTGACCAGTCGCATCACCCGCGGCGGCGAGGTGCCCGCCGGTACGATGACGCCGCCGGGCTCCACCGGTCACGTGAGCAACGAGACCGGCATCGGCATTCCCTACGATCCCGAGCAGGCGCAACGCTGGCTGGCGGAGGCAGGCTACCCGGACGGCCAGGGGCTGCCGGAAATCGAGTTGGGCTTCAACGCCAGCCAACTGCACCAGAATATCGCGCAGGCGATTCAGAAGATGTGGCAGGACACCCTGGGCGCGCAGGTGTCGCTGCGCGGCGTCGAAGGCCGCGCCTACTCGTTGAACGCCGCGCAGGGCGCCCACAATGTGTGGCGCATGGGCTGGGGCATGGACTATCCCGATGCGCACAACATCCACATGGAGATTTTCCATTCCAGCGTGGACCAGCCGGCGACGTTCAAGAGCAGCGAGTATGACGACCTTATCGAACGCGCCGCGGTGGCGCGCGATCTGGCCACCCGGCAGAAGCTGTACGAGGATGCCGAGCGGATCCTGGTGCAGGACGAAGCGGGCGTGATCCCGATCTACTGGTACGCGGACAACTCGCTCACCAAGGGGTACGTGGAACGGCCGGTGACGCCGCAGTTCATGAAGCTGTTCAAGGAGTGGATGCTCAACTGAGCGCACGCGGGCGCGCCGGCGCGGCGGGGCGAGTTGCGGCCATGGCGCCGCTGATCTCGCCGGCGCGGCGCGCCGCCCGATTGTCGTGCTGACCTACCTGCTGCGCCGCCTGCTGTGGCTGGTGCCGGTACTGCTGGTGATCTCGGTGGTCACCTTCTTTCTGATGCACTCCATCCCGGGCAACCCGTTCGACCAGGAGGACAAGCCGCTGCCTCCGGAAGTGGTCGCCCGGCTGGAGGCGTACTACCATATGGACGAGCCGGTGTGGCGGCAGTACCTGCGCTACATGGGCGGCGCCCTGCGCGGCGACCTCGGGCCCTCCTACCTGTACAAGGACCGCAGCGTGAACGAGATCATCGCGCGTCACTTTCCGGTGTCGTTCGTGCTCGGGGCGCTGGCGCTGGGCGTGGCCGTGGTGATCGGCGTACCGCTCGGCATCGTGTCGGCGCTGCGCCAGAACACGACCGCCGACTACGTGGCGATGTTCGTGGCCGTGTCCGGCGTCTCGGTGCCGGCGCTGACGCTGGGGCCGCTGCTGGTCTGGGGGCTGGCCCTGCAACTGGGGCTGTTGCCGGTGGCGCGCTGGGGGTCGTGGCAACAGGCGGTGATGCCCGCCTTCACCCTGGGCGTCGGGCAGGCCGCGATCCTGGCGCGGCTGACGCGGGCCAGCATGCTGCAGGTGATCCGCGAGGACTACGTGCGCACGGCGCGCGCCAAGGGGGTGCCTGAGCGCCGGGTGATCGTGCATCACGCGCTGCGCAACGCATTGGTGCCGGTGGTAACGGTGCTCGGGCCGCTGTTCGCGGCGCTGGTGACCGGCTCCATGGTGGTGGAGCAGATCTTCGCCATCCCCGGTCTCGGCGACTTCTACGTGGGCGCCGTCGGCGACCGCGACTACCCGGTGATCATGGGTACCACGCTGCTGTATGCCGCGGTGCTGGTGATCGCCAACCTGGCGGTCGACCTGGCCTACTCCTGGATCGATCCGCGCATTCGCCTGGAGACCTCGTAGCGATGGCGGCCGGCGCCGACAGCCTGTGGCACGACGCCTGGCGGCGGCTGCTCGGCAACCGGCTGGCGGTGGCCGGCGGCGGCGTGGTGGTTGTGCTGCTGGCCGCGGCCGCGCTCGCGCCGCTACTGGCGCCGCGCCACTACGCCGCCGGCGACTTCGAGGCAACCTTCGCGCGCCCGGGCGGCGAGTTCGTGCTGGGCGCCGATTTCCTCGGCCGCGACCTGCTGTCGCGGCTCATCTACGGCGCGCGCATCTCCCTGGCCGTCGGCATACTCGGCGCGCTGACCGCATTCGTGTTCGGAGTCGCCTACGGCACCGTGGCCGGCTACGCCGGCGGCCGCGTCGACAACGCGATGATGCGCGTGGTGGACACGCTGTACGCGTTTCCGAGCCTGTTGTTCATCATCCTGCTGCTGGTGGTGTTCAAGCTCGGTTTCGGTCAGCGTGAGGATCCGAGTGCGCTGGTGCGCGCCCTGGTGTCGGTGGACCGCGCCATGGGCGGCATGCTGTTCATCCTGGCCGGCATCAGCTTCACCTCGTGGGTAGGGCTGGCGCGGCTGGCGCGCGGCATGGCGTTGTCGCTGCGCGAAACCGAATTCGTGCAGGCGGCGCGCGCCCTCGGCGCCCGGCCGGGACGCATCGTGGTACGCCACCTGCTGCCCAACCTGATCGGCCCCGGCATCGTGCAGGTGACCCTGATGATCCCCGGACTGATCGCCACCGAGGCATTCCTGAGCTTCATCGGACTCGGTGTCGATCCACCCACGCCCAGTTGGGGCGCGATGATCGCCGAGGGCATTGCCAGCATGCGCTCGCATCCGCACCTGGCCATCTTCCCGGGCATCGCGCTGGCGCTGACCATGCTGTGCTTCAACTTCCTGGGCGACGGGCTGCGCGACGCACTCGACCCGCGGATGAAAGTGTGAACGGTGCGCCGGCGCCGCTGCTCGAAGTGCGCGGCCTGACCACCCACTTCGACACCGGGCGCGGCGTGCTGCGGGCCGTGGAGGGCGTGGATCTGGACGTGCAGGCCGACGAGACGGTAGCGGTGGTGGGCGAATCGGGCTGCGGAAAGTCGGTTACCGCGCTGTCGATCCTGGGACTGGTGGACGCGCCCGGGCGCGTGGTGGCCGGCTCCGTCAGCTACCGTGGGGAAGACTTGATCGGCGCGAGACCGGAGCGGCTGCAGCGTATCCGCGGCAATGAGATCGCGATGATCTTTCAGGAACCGATGTCCTCTCTCAACCCGGTCCATTCGATTGGCGCCCAGGTGATCGAGGCGCTGCGCATCCATCGCCGCCTGCGCAAGCGGCAGGCGACCGCGCGCACCATCGAGATGCTGCGCCTGGTCGGCATTCCGGCGCCGGAGCAGCGGCTGTTCGACTACCCGCATCAGTTCTCCGGCGGCATGCGGCAGCGGGTGATGATCGCCATGGCGCTGAGCTGCGATCCGGCGCTGTTGATCGCCGACGAACCGACCACGGCGCTGGACGTGACCATCCAGGCGCAGATCCTGGAACTGATCCGCGAGCTGTCGCGGCGCACCGGCACCGCGGTCATCATCATCACGCACGACCTGGGGGTGGTGGCGGAGCTGGCGCATCGCGTGGTGGTGATGTACGCCGGGCGGGTGGTGGAGCAGGCGACGACGGCGGAGCTGTTCGCCGGCCCCCGGCACCCCTACACGCGGGCGCTGCTCGGCTCCATCCCGAACATCGAGCAACAGCGCGGCGCCCGCCTGACACCGATTGCCGGCACGGTCCCCGATCCGTTGCGGCTGCCGCCCGGCTGTGCGTTCGCGCCGCGCTGCGAATTCGCCGGCGACCCGTGCCGGCAGCGCACACCGCCGCTGCTGGCCGCCGGCGCGGGCCGGCTTGCGCGCTGCCTGCTGCATGATCCGGCCACCGCGGCGGCGCTGCCGGCGGCCGCTCGCGCGGCGCTG